>JACQWX010000053.1 GCA_016209035.1 Elusimicrobiota bacterium
ATGCCGAGTCAATCCTGGAGAGGATGGGGCGGGCGCCGCTGGTGTGGAAATACGATCACGGGTCGGCGTTCACGAGCGAGATGTTCCAGGGGCTGCTGGAGGAATACGAGATCGTCCCCTATCCCATCGCGGCCCACTCGCCGTGGGTCAACGGCCGCAAGGAGCGGGACCATCAAGAGGTGCATCAGTGGCTGATCCCGCTGGCAGGCCGGGAGATGAGCCGGGAGGCGTTGGATCGGGAGATCGACGATGAGATGTTGGTGCGCAACTTCATCAAGCCCCGGGCCTGCCTGGGGTTCAGGAAGTCGGCGCAGGTCTACTTCGACGAAGATGCGGTGTTGGACGCGGCCGACGAGGTCCGCGGCTGGCTGGCACAGGGCATCAGTGACGCGAAGTGCGAGTTGGGCGTCGCGGAGCCTGACGAGCTGTACGAGATCAAGAATTCAGGCGAACGGCGCCACCGCAAGGCGGTGCGCCAAGCGCTTCAAAAGCTGGGGTTGTACGAGGAGTGGGACGCGGCGGCCCGGGAAGGGCCGCCGGAGGCGGAGTCTGTCAACAGATCCGAGGCTTCAAATGTTTCATTTTGAACTGGACAGGACAAGCTAAATGGCAAGCTGGGAAGCCCGGACAAACAGCACCCTACGAGGGAGAAAGTGAAATACCTGAAGAACACCTATGCCGAGGGCGAACTAGCCCGGGGATCAACTATTAGGAAATTCCGAATAGTTCGGGCCGCGTGACCCCATGAAAATCGTTTATGTGACCGACATCCACGGCGATACGGCCAAGTACCGCCGCCTCCTTGATGTTGCCAGGGCGGCCGGGGCCAAGGCCGTCGTAAATGGCGGCGATATGCTCACTCTCGAGGACAATCTCCACCGCACACAGCGGGAATTCATCGAGGGTTTCTTGGCCCCTTATTTCGCTGAGTACGAGGAAGCGGGCATCTACCACCTGGGCTACCTGGGCAATGACGACCTCAAAATCCATGACGCCTGTTTCGAAAAGGCCTGCTCGAAGCATCGCCATGCAGTCAACCTCGCCCAGAGGAAATATGCGCTCGGTGCCTTCGAGTTCATCGGGATGAACTGGGTGGGGGACTATCCCTTCCAACTCAAGGATCGATGCCGGAAAGACCTGGCGGACTACGTTTTCCAGATGCAGCTCGGTCCCGGTCTGTTGTCCACGGAGAAGGGCTTTGAAGAACTGTCGGACTGGCCCGCCTACGCCGCGACGCTTCCTACGATTGAGCAGGAACTGGCTGCTCTGCCCAAGCCGAAGAATGCTACCAAGACCGTTTACGTCATCCACATGCCTCCCGTGCGAATGGGCCTGGATGTCGGGAGCAAGCTGAACCCATGACGGAATTAATCGCTCTCGAAACCGCTCTTGAACTTCTCGTCACCCCCGCGGGCCATCTTCGAGTTGAGCCCATGGAAGCGGCGGAACCCGGACGCTGTCTGCTTCCGGAAGCTACGACCCGGAGGATCGCGGCCGCCTTCGAGAAAGGGTCCGCAGAGGGACTCCTGCACCTGGCGACAGCCGAGGCGCAGACCGCGCTCCCGTCCGCATTTTCGTTCTGGAAGGAATTCGCCGGCCGATTTCTCACCGCGCTCTGCCATATTCCCGAGACAGCCGGCGAGGGAATGAGCCCTGTCCCCCCGCCTGAAGACCCGGAGTTGGATCGGCTTGCGCAGGCCGCGCCGCCCATGCGCGGGTCCGAATACCTGAACGCTGGGTTGATGACTGCCTTGTGGACCGAGCTGGATCGTCATGTGCGCGGCGAGGTGGCCGCAAGCAAGGGCGGGCTCTCCGCCTGGCTCCAGGAACACGCCCCTCTCTGGCATCGCATCGGCCGCGTCTGCTTCCATTTGGCCGAGAACAAGCGCGACCCGGATCGGCCGTTCGCCTTTTTGGCCACCTACGCGCCGCGGGTCTCCAGCCAAGGCAGGGTCCAGTACCAGCCCCTCTCCAGGGCGCTTGAGGAATACGCAGGCGCGAAGAACAAGGCGGGGCTGGAGAAGCTCCTGACGCCGGTGCAGCGCGCGGCCGAGAAAAGCGCGCTCGCCCGCGAACTGGTGGACTCGGGAGAGGTCTTCCATCCGCTCGCTTGGACCGCAGCGGACGCCTATCGGTTCCTCCAGGATGCACCGGCCCTCGAAGAAGCGGGGCTTCTGCTGCGCGTCCCCGACTGGTGGAAGAAACGGCCCCGTCCGGCCGTGCGGGTGACCGTGGGCGACCAGGTTTCGGGGAGGTTCGGCGCCGGGGCCATGCTCGACTTCAAGGTCGAGGCCGCGCTGGACGGCGAAGCCCTATCGGATGCGGAGTGGCGGCGGTTGCTGCAGGCCGAGTCGGGGCTCGTCCTTCTCAAGGGCCGCTGGGTCGAGGTGGACCGCGAGAAGCTGGCGCAGGCCATGGCGCACTGGGAGAAAGTCCGGAAGGCCGCGCGCGATGAAGGCATCACGTTCCTGGAGGCCATGCGGTTGCTCTCCGGCGCACCCATGGACATGGCGCGCGCTGATGACAATGCCGCTGCGCGCCAATGGGCTTTCGTCGAGGCCGGCGAAACTCTGGCCGGCATATTGCGGGAACTGCGCGATCCGCAGGCCCTGGACGATCGGGACCTCGGCAAGGACCTCAAGGCGGAACTGCGGCCCTATCAACGCACTGGCGTGGAGTGGCTGCGCTTCCTGGCGCGTATGGGATTGGGCGCATGCCTTGCCGACGACATGGGCCTGGGCAAGACCATACAGGTCCTGGCGCTTCTGCTCATCCTGAAACGCGAGGCCGGGAACAAGCCCGCGCAGGCGCGCCCTTCCATTATCGTCCTGCCGGCCTCGCTCCTGGCGAACTGGAGGGCCGAGATCGAGCGCTTCGCGCCTTCCCTGGCCGTCAAGTTCATCCATCCCGCGGAGATGGAGGCCAGCGAGATAGCCGCGATCTCCCGGGCTCCGGCCAAGGCGCTCGCGGGGGTGGACGCCGCGTTCACCTCCTACGGCATGCTCCTGCGCCAGCCCTGGCTTAAGGACGTGTCCTGGCGGCTTGCGGTCCTGGATGAGGCCCAGGCGATCAAGAACCCCTCGGCCCGGCAGACCCGCGCGGTCAAGGAACTCCGCGCCGACGCGCGCCTGGGGCTGACCGGAACGCCCATCGAGAACCGGCTGACCGACCTATGGTCGCTTTTCGACTTCCTTTGTCCAGGACTCCTCGGCTCCCTCAAGGAATTCGACGCCTTTGCCCGGGCCCTGGAGGACCGGCAGACGGACTCTTACGCTCCGCTTCGGGCCCTGGCGCGGCCGTACATCCTGCGCCGCCTCAAGACCGACCCAACCGTAATTTCCGACCTGCCGGACAAGACCGAGGTGCAGGCATTCTGTCCGCTCACCCGCAAGCAAGCCGCGCTCTACCAGGAGTCGGTGGAAGAGCTGCGGCGGCGGCTCGAAGGCCTGGATGGCATCGAGCGTAAGGGCGCGATCCTGGCCTTCCTCTTGCGTTTTAAGCAGATATGCAACCATCCGGCCCAGTGGCTCGGGACCGGCGACTACGCCCCCGGCGAGAGCGGCAAGTTCGAGCGGCTGCGGGAGATCACCGAAGAGATCGCTTCGCGCCAGGATAAGGTCCTCGTATTCACCCAGTTCCGCGAGATGACCGGGCCGATCGCGGATTTCCTCGCGGGAGTCTTCGGCCGGCCCGGCGCGGTCCTTCACGGCGCAGTGCCGGTGAAGAAGCGCAAGGCCCTGGTGGACGCCTTCCAGGCCGAGGATGGGCCGCCGTTTTTTGTCCTGTCGCTGAAGGCCGGCGGCACGGGCCTCAACCTCACCGCGGCCTCGCACGTTGTGCACTTCGACCGCTGGTGGAATCCCGCTGTGGAGAACCAGGCCACGGACCGGGCCTTCCGCATAGGACAGAAAAGAAACGTCATGGTTCATAAGTTCGTGTGCCGGGGAACCATAGAGGAGAAGATCGACGCGCTGATCCGCGATAAGACGGCGCTTGCCAAAGACCTTCTTGAGGCCGGGGCGCAGGCGATGATGACGGAAATGAAGGACGACGAACTGCTAAAATTTGTCGCGCTCGACGTGCACCGGGTCGCGACTGCGGGCGACGAGCCAGGAGGACTGTAATGGGCTGGGGATATGGCTGGCGTCCATACGTGTCGGTCGCGGAAAGGCGGCGCAAGGCGATCCTGCAAATGGAGAAGATGCGCAAAAAGGGCGTAGAAGTCTCGCCGGTCCGCATCGAGGGCCGGCAAATCGCGCGCACGTTTTGGGGCAAGGCCTGGTGCGAGCATCTTGAGAAGTTCAGCGACTATGAAAACCGTCTGCCCCGCGGCCGGACGTACGTCCGCAACGGCTCGGTCTGCCACCTCGACATAAGGAAGGGCGAGGTCCACGCCAAGGTGATGGGCTCCCACCTCTACGAGGTCACGGTGAAGATCAAAACCCTCCCCGGCGAGCGCTGGAAGGCGGTGAAAGAGCGCTGCGGCGGGAAGGTCGCCTCCCTTCTGGACCTGCTTCGCGGAAGGCTCTCCGAGCGCGTCATGGAGGTCGTCACGGACCGCGACAGGGGGCTTTTCCCGTTGCCCAAGGAGATTTCTTTGGACTGCTCCTGTCCGGACTGGGCCGATATGTGCAAGCACGTGGCGGGCGTCCTCTACGGAGTGGGCGCGCGGCTGGATGAGAAGCCGGAACTCCTTTTCCTGCTGCGCGGCGTCAACCACGAGGAACTCGTCGGCTCGGCGCAGGCCGGCAGCGTCATCGCCAGGGGCAAGGAGGGCGGCAAGCACAAGAAGCTTGCGGGCGGGAATCTTGAGGAGGTATTCGGGATCGAACTCGCCGCTCCGTCGCCTGTTCCGATGAACGGGAAGCAACACGCGGCTGCGTCGCGAAAGGTCCATGCGTCCAAGAACGGCCGCCGGTTTAAGAAGCGGATAGGCAGGCACCGGTCATCGGCAAGATGAGCCCGGCCGACGCTATAGCTGGGTCCGGATGCTCGGCTGAGTCGCCCCCATAGGCTGCCGCAGCAGGTCTTGGAATTAGCGGCCCCGCGACCAGGACTCGAGGCGGCGCCTGATCCGGTTGCGGCGCTCCCAGCTCCGGGGATGAGTGCGCAGGTAGTCCGACAGGCCTTCCCAGGCGATCTCGCCGGGGTCGCGTTTGGTCTCCTGGTCCGGCGGCAGGTCGAGGAGGTCCAAGGCCTGCAAGGCCGCGAAAGGGTCTTGGCGCGTGGCGCGCAGGAGGAGCAGGGCGAATTCGTCGGCCTCCATCTCCTGCACCTCGCTGAAGTGGAACTGGGCCAGGGTCCGCAGGAGCGCCGCGGCGTCTCCGACCGGGGCCAGGCCGAGCTTCGCGAGCCATTCCTTGGCGCGGGCGCCATCGGCGCAGTGACTGAGCTCCACGTGGCCGATCTCATGGCCCAGCACGAACGCCAGGGCCGCGGGCGCGCGGCGGAAGCGCCGCACGAGATCGGGCAGCACGTAGACGTACCCGCCGGGCGCGGCGAAGGCGTTGTTCCCGGGCCGGCCGTGGATCACGCGGAACTCGTACCTTCCCGGGAATCGCTCCACTACGGCGGCCCTGGCCAGGGACCGCCCCACCTCGTTGACCAGCCCCTCGTCCGCCCGGCGGGCCGCTTCCCCGCGGGGGGTCCCCGGGGCGAGCGTCCGGCTCATGCGGCCGTCGAACTCCGCGCCGATGCGGCGTTCCTCCTCCGGCGTGAGCAAGAGCACTCGGCCGGCCGCCCGTTCGACCTGCTTCTCGTGCTGCTGGACCGCGCGCAGGGCGGGCAGGAGGCTCTCGCGGCTTGGGCTGTCCCGGTGGCGCGTCAGGAGCAGCGCGACCCCCGCGAAGGCGCTAACGAGGACCAGGGGGAGGATTCTCTTCATCGCGCTTGCCCATGCGCACGTAGAGCATCGAGGCGCCGAGCAGGATGACCCCGAGGACGACCAGCGTGGCCACGCGCTGCGGGAGCGGGAGCATGGAGGTGTCGTAGACCATGGCCTTGAACACGCACATACCAAGGAGGAGCAGTGCGGGGTAGCGGAGCTCCGCGTAGCCGAGCGCCATTCCGAGCAGGAGCGCGACGATGCCCTCGAAGCTCAGGGCCAGCGTGAGGTGGTAGCTTTCGAGCTCCTTGGAGAAGTAGAGGGCGATCATGGCCATGGACAGGCAGCAGAACGCCCAGGAGGCCTGACGGTCCGTCTCCGTGAGCTTCCTGCGCGTGTCTTTGGAGAGGGAAAGGTTGAGCAGGAGCGCCAGAGACGAGCCCCAGTACACGAGGGTGTCCCGGGTCGTGGGCTCGGCCAGGAGGGCCTTGGGCTGGAGCAGATAGCTCGCCACCCCCTCCACGCCGGTCACGGCGGCGAGGATGACCGCCTGCTTCTTGAGGTGGTCCTCCTCGCGGGAGCTGCCCAGGAAGTACAGAAGGAAGGCCAAGCCGGCCCAGATGGGCAGGCGCATGCGCGCGTCGAACTCGTTGTAGACCGCGAAGACCGCCGCCGCTGCCATGGCCCAGCTCAGCCAGGCGCGGTTCCCCTCGATGCTCCAGCCCTTCCAGGCGCGGGTGAACTCCTTGTCCACCGGCTCCCCATAATAAAGGTAGGCCATGCCCCCGACCACGCAGCCGGTGGTGAGGAGCCTGGGGGTCAGGGGGCCCGCCATGGGCACGTTGGCCCCGAAGTCCACGAAGAAGGTGTAGGCCCCCGCGGCCAGTGCCGTGAACGACGCCTGCCCCCAGAGATGGACCCTGCCGAAGAAGACAGCCAGATGCTCGCCTGCCAAGGCCAGCGTGATGAGCGCGACGGCGAAGGGGGCCGCGTCGAGCACCCCCCACAGCCCCAGGACGAGGGCCGCGGAGCCCACGTAGAGCCAGTACTCCATGGCCGGCTTCTCCCAGTCCGGGACATCGCCCTTGAGCCAGAGCCTGTAGTACCGCGAGGCGAGGTACGAGGCTGCCGCGAAGTAGAACATGGCCGCGGAGGCCGAATGGCGGCAGTCGTGGGAGATGCTCGCCACGCTGGCGTAGAGCGCGAAGGTGAGGAGCGCCATCGCCAGGCCCGAGACCCGCCAGGACTTGTGGTCCAAGAGGAGCCCGATCCAGGTCCAGACCGCGCCCGCCGCGAGCCAGACGAGCATCTTGGTCATGGGCGCGGGCATGTTGAAGATGCCGCCCGCGAGGATGACCAGCCCCACCACCGGAGCGGCGGAGGTGAAGGTGAGCCTGCGCGGGAGCGTGAAGACGTAGGCCAGGCCCGGGACGTCGAAGAAGAGGCTCAAGGCCAGGGCCCGCTTGAAGCTCAGGGTGTGGAAGTAGGCCGCTCCCATGCCGGCCCCCATGACGCCGAAAAACACCGAGTTGAAGGACAGCGCCGCGTCCAGCGCGGGCTCGGTCTGGGGCTCGAGCAGCCTGTCCTTGGCCCGGGGAAGCAGGGGCAGGAAGGCCAGCAGCAGATAGCCTGCCGCGAGCCAGCTGAAACTGCTCAGGAAATGCGGCAGGCTGCGCAGGGCCTCGGGCGTGTTCACCAGGCGGTACCAGACCGGCACGAAGTTGGCGTAGAAGCCCGCGACCGAGACCAGCAGGATGTCGGCGTGGCGCGTCTCGACCGACACCAGGGTGGACGCGATGAGCAGGATGAGGAACACCTGGGGGGTGGCGACGCTCTCCCCGGCGATGAGGAGTACGAAGTAGGTGAGCCCGAAGCTGAAGAGCCGCAGGGCCCTGGACCCGATCATGATGGAGTGGGCGATCATGCCCGAGGACACCACGAGCAGGAGCGCGAGCTCCGCGCCCGCGCTCTCCACCACCTTGGTCGCGTCGAAATGGTAGGAGGCGAAGGCCGTCAGGTAGAGGATGGCCCAGCCCCCGCCGATGATGCCGTTCGAGATCCTGTCGTAAGGGGGGCGGCGCTTGAGCCACTCGCCCAAGCCGACCAGGACCGCGCCGACGCCCGCCGCCATGAACACCTTCTCCAAGGGCCCGGTGTGCGTCGCCCTCCAGATCAGGAAGAAGGCGATGCCGATGGACAAGACCGTGATGCCCACGTAGTGCAGGAGCCTCTCGCCGATGAACTGCTCGGTAGAGAGGTCGAGTCCCTTGACCCACGCCGAGACCCTCTCCGCCTCGATGGGCGCGCTCAGGCGCCCCAGGCGCTTGGGAGGCGGAGCGGCCGCCGGGGCCTGCGGCTCGGCGTACGCCCGGAACGGATCAGTCAGGCGGGCGCCGCATTGGTCGCAGTAGACGGATTGCGTCTCGTTCTTCGCCTCGCATTTGGGGCAGAGGAGGAAGACCTTGGCGGGCCCTGCCGGCTTCTCCGGGGCGACCGCCTTGGGCGCAGGGGGCGGCCCCGCGGTCTTCCGCCCGGCCTTGAGGCCCTCGACTTCGGAGCGCAAGGCGCGGACCTCGCTCCGGAGCTCCTCCAGGGCGCGCTTCAAGTCCGGCGGTGACGGATCAGGCAAGGGCGTGTTCCCGGGAGCGGTCAGTTCCGGCGGCCCCGGAGGTTCTCCTTGGAGAACATGCGCTCGAGCTGCGGGTCCGTGAACTTGCCGTCCTTGCGGACGAGCTTGCCGTCGAACCACATCTCGCCGCCGCCATGCTCGGGCCGCTGTATCTGGACCAGGTCCCAATGGATGGCGGAACGGTTGCCGTTGTCCGCCTCGTCGTAGCAGGAGCCGGGCGTGAAGTGGAAGGAGCCCGCGATCTTCTCGTCGAACAGGGTGTCCATCATGGGCTCGAGCACGAAGGGGTTGACCCCGAGGGCGAACTCGCCAACGAAGCGCGCCCCGTCGTCGGTGTCGAGCACCTTGTTCAAGCGGTCGGCGTGGGCGTCGGCGGTCGCCTTGACGACCTTGCCGTCCTTGAAGGTGAGGCTGATGTTGTTGTACACGAAGCCTTCGTGGATGGAGGGCGCGTTGAAGCGGATGGCGCCGTTGACGGAGGCCTTGACCGGCGCGGTGTAGACCTCGCCGTCCGGGATGTTGCGCTTGCCGTCGCACTTCACGCGCGGGATGCCCTTGATGGAGAAGGAGAGGTCCGTGCCCGGCGCCTTGACGCGCACCTGGTCCGTGCGCTTCATGAGCCCGACCAGCCGGTCCTGGGCCTTGGACATCTTCCCGTAGTCCGCGCAGCAGACGTCGAAATAGTAGTCCTCGAAGGCTTCCTGCGAGGTCTTGGCCAGTTGGGCCATGGAGTTCGTGGGGTAGCGCAGGACGCACCAGCGGGTCCGGCGCACGCGCTCGTCGAAATGGACGGGCTTGTAGAAGAGCTTGTTCAGCATCTCCGTCTGCTTGGAGGGCATGTCCGCCAGGTCGAAGGGGTTGTCCGAGCCCCGGATGCCGATGTAGGCGTCGGCCTTCTTCATGAGGTGGAGATGCAGCTTGGCCTGGGTCTTGAACTGCGCCTCGGAAGCGGAGCGCACCCACTGGCGGCCCAGCGACTCGTCGTTGTAGTACCAGAAGGGGGTCGCGCCCTTCTCGGTCGCCAGGCGAATGACGTCCTTGCCGAGCTCGAGGGCGTCTTTGCCCTTGATCTCCAGGTAGAGCACGTCGCCGCGCTTCAAGGACACGGAATAGTCGACGAGGAGCTTCGCGAGAGTCTCGTTCCGTTTGTCTTTCATGGCCGCCTCCTGATGGGTCGCGCCTGACGAACCGAGGATATCAAATTAGGACCGTTCACGCCGCGGGCCGACGGAACAAGACGTTCAGATAGCCCTCCCGTCTGCCCATCTCAGCGAACGAGAGGGGGTCGTCGAGGGGGGATTGACGCAGGCCCTCGCCGACCAGGAAGGCCTCGAACCCAAGGTCTCGCCAGAATTCGGCGAGGCTCGCGGCGGAGAAGCCGGCGGCTTCGGTCAATGCCGGGCAGTGCTCGGCGAGGACCATGACGCGAGGGTTGTCCTGGAGGACCCGGCGCATGCCTTCCATGGCCGCGACCTCGGAGCCCTGGACGTCCATCTTGATGAGGTCGACCTTGGCGCCGGGCGGGAAGAAGTCGTCGAGGCGGGTGGTCTCGACCGGGACGGCCCTGCGGCCCTGGCCGCGAGAGAAGAGCCGGTGGTCCCCGCGATTCTCCTCGCAGAACCCGAGGTCCGCGGCGCCGGTCCGGTCGCTGACGGCCTTGCGGACGCACTCGACTTGCGCGTAGCCGTTCCGGGCCACGTTGCGCTCCAGCATCTCGAAGTTCTCCGGCTCCGGCTCGAAGGCCACGACCCGGCCCGACCGGCCCACGAGGCGCGCCAGATAGAGCGTGTAGACGCCGATGTTGGCGCCGATGTCCAGGCAGGTCATGCCGGGCTTCACTTCGCGGGACAGGAGGCGCTTCTCCGCCAGGTCCACGAGCCCGACCTTGTGGAGGATGAGCGCCAGGGCCCTGTCGGACGTGCGGGCCGCGAGGTTGTGGCCGTCCACGCGCAGCGTGGATTCGAACCGGAGCTGGGCCAGCCTGGCCACCGCCAGGAAAACGCGCTGGGCGGGGGAGCCGCGCCCCACCAGGAGCCGTTTGAGGCGGGAGAGGTTCACGAGAACTTGAGCTTGGCGCTCGCGAAGAGGCACATCCTCGCGAGAAGGATGCCGTGCCGGAACCGGGAGATCTTGGTGTCGCCGTAGGCGCGGCTGCGGTAGCGCACCGGCATCTGGACGATCTCAAGGCCGAGGCGCGCCGCTCCGAAGAGCAGGTCGAAGTCGCCGAAGGGGTCGAAGTCGCCGAAATAGCCCCGGTGGGCGGCGATGCGGTCGTAGTCGCGCTTGAAGAGGGCCTTGGTCCCGCAGAGGGTGTCGCGGATCCTCCTGCCGAGGAGCCAGGAGAGCGACGCCCCGAACAAGTGGTTGCCCGCGTTGTTGAGGTAGCGCATGGCCTGCTTCTCCATGGGGTAGTTCAAGCGGGAGCCGTTGATGAACTCGCCGCGCCCCTCCTGGAGAGCGACGTAGAACTTGGGCAGGTCCTCGGGCGCCACGGAGAGGTCGGAATCGAGGATCATGAGCACCTCTCCCGTCGCGGCCGCGAAGCCCTTGCGCACCGCGTCTCCCTTGCCCAGGCGAGCGCCCTGGTCGATGAGCTTGAGCGTGAACCCCGGCCTCGGGCGCGCGGCCTCGGCGAGGATGGCCTCGCGGGTGCCGTCGTCCGAGGTGCCGTCCACGAAGAGGACCTCGGTGGAGAGGCCCATGAGCGGCAGGCGCTCGACCAAGGGCCCGATGGTGCCCTTCTCGTTGAGCGTGGGGACGATGACGGAGACCACGTACTCTTCGGGCTTGGCCGCGGCCGGCTCGGGACGGGCCACGACGAACTCCACCAGGCAGAGCCTCCGGAGGAAGGGGAGCCGGGCGAGGAACCGGTTCACCAGGTAGGAGATGCCGGGGATCCAGATCGGGATGAGGAGATGGTAGCCCACCTGGACGACCTTGAACCCGCTCAGGTTCAACAGGTTGGCGATGTCGCCCAGCGGCAGCCAGTGCTGGAGGGGCTGGCGGGCCTTGAGGCGGGCGAGCTCGGCGAGCCTCAAGATGGGCTCCCAGAGGTAGTTGTAGTAGGTGATGACGACCCTGGTCTGGGGCCGGCAGAGGCGCCTGAGGGAGCGGAACGCCGACCAGACGTCGGCGAGCGAGCCGATGGAGTCGCTCAAGACCACGTAGTCGAAGGTCTCGCGGGTCTTGAGGTCCTCGAGGTCGTCGAGCTCGAAGCGCAGCTTGGGATATTTCTTCCGGGCGCAAGCGAGCATGTTGGCCGAGAAGTCGATGCCCAGCCCCCGGCCGGGCTTAAGGGCGTTCAGGAGGTCGCCCGTGGCGCAGCCGACCTCGACGACGGACTGGCCCGGAGGGATGAGGCGGCGCAGGAGCCGCTCGATCTGGCCGTGGTAGTAGTAGGCATGCTTCTTCCAGGCGTCGCGCTGCTCGGCGTGGCCTTCGAAGTAGTCCCGGAGGCTCGCCCGGATGTCGGTGAGATACTTGTCAGTGGTCATCAATCGCGGCCGGCCGAATCATGCGGCAACGGAGTAAGCCCCCTCAGCTACTTGCCTCCCCGTGGGGGAGGCAAGTGACTCAGATATTAGCAAACTTGTATGATAGCGGAGGCATGGGTTTCTGGAGCGAGCGCCGCGTGCTGGTCACCGGGGCCGACGGGTTCCTGGGCTCCCATGTGGTGGGCCTGCTCAGGCGCTTGAGACCTAAGGCCCTCGCCCTGCCGCACAAGGACGCCTGGGACCTCCGGAGGCTGGAGCGCGTCGAGGCGCTCCTGAAGCATGAGCGGCCCGACCTCATCATCCATCTCGCGGCCGTCTGCGGCGGCATCGGCGCCAACCGGGCCGAGCCGGGGCGGTTCTTCTACGACAACATCATCATGGGCGTCCAGCTCATGGACGCGGCCCGGCGGATGAAAGTCGGGAAATTCCTCCAGGTCGGGACCGTCTGCTCCTACCCCAAGTTCACGCCCATCCCGTTCAAGGAAGACGACCTCTGGAACGGCTACCCGGAGGAGACCAACGCTCCCTACGGCATCGCCAAGAAGGCGCTCCTGGTCCAGGCCCAGGCCTACCGCCGGCAGTACGGGTTCAACGCCGTCTTCCTGATGCCCATCAACCTCTACGGCCCCAGGGACCATTTCGACCTGGAGCGCTCGCACGTCATCCCCGCCCTCATCAGGAAGTTCACCACCGCGGTCCGCGAGCGCAGGGAGGTCGTCGAGTGCTGGGGCACCGGCAACGCCACCCGGGAGTTCCTCTTCGTCGAAGACGCGGCCCGCGGGATCCTGCGGGCGGCCGAGTTCTACAACAAGCCCGAGCCCGTCAACCTCGGCGCGGGCTTCGAGATCCCCATCAGGGACCTGGCCAAGCTGATCGCCAGGCTGGTGGGGTTCAAGGGCAGGCTCCACTGGGACCACTCGCGGCCCGACGGCCAGCCCAGGAGGAGGCTCGATACCTCGCGGGCGTGGGTCGAGTTTGGCTTCAAGGCGGGCGTGAGCCTGGAAGACGGGCTGAAAAAGACGGTTGGGTGGTACAAGTCTCGCTGGAAGGCGTAGCCTCCCAGCGAAAATATGAAGCATTCCTTCTCCCTTCAAGAGAGGTCCAGCGGCGTCCTGCTCCACGTCAGCTCGCTGCCGGGGCCCTTCGGCGTGGGCGACCTGGGGGCCGAGGCCCGCGCCTTCGCGGACTTCCTGTCGCACGCGCGCCAGCGGTGGTGGCAGATGCTGCCGGTGAGCCCCGAGGGGCCTGGCGATTCGCCGTACCATTCGACCTCCGCCTTCGCCGGAAACCCAATCTTCATCAGCATCGGGGGGATGGCGGACGCGGGCTTGATCGACCGCAAGGAGGCCGAGCACGGCCATAAGGCCGGCGTTCCGGGGCGGGCGGACTTCGCTCACGCCCACCGCGCCAAGGACCGGATGCTGAACAAGGCCTTCGCCCGATTCTGCGCCGACGGGGGAGGGCTCCGGCGGCGCGACGCGCAAGCGTTCTGCCACTCCAACGACGACTGGCTTTCGGAGTTCGCTCTCTTCGCCGCGCTCAAGCGTCACCACCACGGTGCTCCCTGGAACTCCTGGGACGAGGACCTGAGGGTGCGCCGGCCCGAGGCGCTCTCTCGCGCCCGCGCTCGATTGGCGAAGGAGGTCGAGTTCGAGAAGTTCCTCCAATTCGAGTTCGACCGCCAGTGGAGGGCCTTGAGGGAGTACGCCGCCTCCAAGGGGGTGGGACTCATCGGCGACGTGCCGATCTACGTCTCCCACGACTCCTCCGACGTCTGGGCGCACCAGGACCTCTTCTTCCTCGACCACGAGGGGCGCTCCACGGTGGTCGCGGGCGTGCCTCCGGACTACTTCAGCGAGACGGGCCAGCTCTGGGGCAATCCGCTCTACCGCTGGGACGTCCACAAGGGGTTGGGCTACGCCTGGTGGATCGCGCGGCTCAAGAAGGCGTTCGAGCGCTTCGACGTGGCGCGGCTCGACCACTTCATCGGCTTCCAGCGCTACTGGGAGGTGCCGGCCGGGGAGGAGACCGCGGTGCGCGGCCGCTGGGTCCCGGGCCCGGGCTCGGACATCTTCCGCCACGCGCTCGCGGCGCTGAAGGGGGGCCAGATCATCGCGGAGGACCTCGGCATCGTGACCGACGAGGTGGTCCGCCTGCGGGAGGCCTTCTCGTTCCCCGGCATGCGGGTGCTCCAGTTCGCCTTCGGCTCGGACTCCAAGAACACCCACCTGCCCCACAACTTCACCCCGGACTCCGTGGTCTACACCGGCACCCACGACAACGACACCGCGGTGGGCTGGTTCTTCGGCGAGGAGGCCGAGCCCGCGGCCAAACGCCGCAAGGAGTACAAAGAGGAGCGCTCTTTCGCCCTGCGCTACATGAACTCGGACGGCTGGGAGGTCCACTGGGACCTCATCCGCCTGGCCACGGCCTCGGTGGCCAGGACCGCGGTCTTCCCGGTCCAGGACCTCCTCGGCCTGGGCGACCAGGCACGGATGAACCGGCCGGGCAAGACCGAGGGCAACTGGGCTTGGCGCCTCGAGCCCGGCGCGCTCACCCACGCGGTCGGCGGCCGCCTCGCGGACCTCGCCCTGACCTACGGCCGCGGGTAGAGGCTCGCGGTCCGCGCCGCCGTAACGATTTGAGCGACGCATCGATTAAATCGGTTGACATACCGACGAGACAATGTCATTATTAACACAATTGTGACATATACGCGCAGGGCCCTCCTTGGGGGGCTGCGGCGCTACCTCGCCCATCCGTCGCGACTGCTCCAGGTCGTGACCGGGCCCCGGCAGGTGGGAAAGACCACTCTGGCGACCCAGTTGGCGGAGAGCTGGCCGGGCGCCACGCTGTTCGTCGCGGCGGACCAGCCCGTCACGCCTGACGCCGCCTGGCTTGGCCGGCAGTGGCAGGAAGCGCGGCGCCTTCCGCCCCGGGGTCGGGCGGACACGCTCCTGGTGCTCGACGAGGTGCACAAGATCACCCGGTGGAGCGAGGCGGTCAAAGGCATGTTCGACGAGGACAGAAGGCTCGGCCACCCCCTGAGAGTGGTCCTGCTGGGATCCTCCGCGCTGCTGGTCCAACGGGGGTTGCGGGAGAGCCTGGCCGGCAGGTTCGAGGTGCATCGGCATCCCCACTGGTCGTTCCAGGAGTGCCGGGATGCCTTTCGCGTGAGCCTGGACGACTACCTGCTTTTCGGCGGATATCCGGCCGCCTTGGGCCTGCGCAAAGACCCGGAGCGATGGGCGCGCTATGTCAGGGATGCGATCATCGAGACGGTCATCGGGAAAGACGTCCTTCTGATGACGCCGGTCCAGAAACCGGCCCTGCTGCGGCAGGCTTTCGGGATGATCTGCGCGCATCCGGCGGAACTCTTGAGCTACCAGAAGATGCTTGGACAGCTTGCCGAGGCGGGCAACAACGCGACGCTGGCGCATTATGTCCAGCTGCTCTCCGCCGCCTTCCTGCTGGCGCCGCTGGAGAGATGGAGCGGAAGCCGCCTGCGGCAGAAAGGGTCGGTGCCCAAGTTCGTGCTGCGGGACAACAGTCTGGTGACCGCGCAGGCGGGAGCGCCGCCGAAGCTTCTGCGCCGGGATCCGGCGCGTTGGGGCCGCCTCGTTGAGAACGCCGTTGGGGCGAATCTGACGGTTCTGGCGGAGATGGACGGTTGTTCCCTCTTTTACTGGAGGGACCGACAAGACGAGGTGGATTACGTTTTGAGGAAGGGGAACCGCCTCGTGGCCATCGAAGTCAAGTCTGGATCCGGCGCGCCGGACCTTTCGGGGATGGCGGCCTTCGTCCGGCGGTTCCCAGGCGCCCGGCGCGTGTTGATCGGGCCCCGGCGCGCGCCCAAGGGGATCGAGGCGGTCTCCCTGCGCTCCTTCATGCTTCGGCCGCAGCAGGTGCTGCCGTGAGGGGTGTGAGCGCTCCGGTCAGCGCCGTCATCCCCTGCTACCGCTGCGAGGACACGATCCTGCGCAGCGCGCATTCCGTATGGACGCAGACGAAGCGTCCGGCCGAGCTGGTCCTGGTGGATGACGCCAGCGGCGACGGGACCCTCTTGAAGCTCCAGGGACTTCGAGAGACCTACGGCAAGGACTGGGTCAAGGTCATCTCGCTTCCCATCAACGGCGGCCCCGCCCATGCGAGGAACGCCGGCTGGGAGGCCGCGGCCCAGCCGTTCGTGGCCTTCCTGGACGGCGACAACACCTGGCACCCCTGCAAGATAGACATCCAGTGCGGCTGGATGGAGGAGCATCCGGAGGCCGTCTTCACGGGGCACCGATGCGTCTGGGTGCGCGGACAGGCCGTCTCTCAGGATCTGCCGGAAGACTGGAGCGCGCCTGCGATCAGCTACGGCCGGCAGCTGCTGTGGAACCGGTTCCAGACTTCTTCGGTCATGATCCGGCGCGATTGTCCGCTCCGCTTCAGACCGTATCGAAGGTACTCGGAGGACTACCTGCTGTGGAACCAGCTTCTTGCCTCGGGCCATGCGGGGCATGTCCTGGAACTCACCCTGGGATATCACTATAAGCCCCTCTACGGACATTCCGGGCCGTCCGGAGACCTCTGGGCCATGGAGAAGGGTGAGTTGGAGACCTATCGGATCTTGTCCGAGCTGGGACATCTCTCCCGCCCCGCGCGGGGGCTGCTCTCAGCGTGGTCCCTGGCCAGGCACCTGCGACGCAAAATCATCTGCTCCCTACGTTCCGTGCGGTAGAAGGGAATCATCGGAGGCGTCCCCAAGCCCGCAGGGCGCGCTTGAGCAGGCGCCGGATCCATATCTTGGGCCCGATGCGGGCCGCCATGTTGGGGACGATGAAAGGGAATTCTGCTCCGAGCGGCAGCAGGTCGTTGGCCAGGTAGCCCGCGAGAAGATCGTTCACGAGCGTGAAGAGACGCCGGATGTTCTCCCCCTCGGAAGGCTTCAGGATGATGCCGGGGTGAGAGGTCGCCGGGATGCACCCCAATCCATGAGCGAAGAAGGCGTCCTGCAGGGCCGCAAGCCACTGCTCCGGCGCGCGGGAGGCGGGAGCCAGGCTTGATCCCAGGATACCCTCCTTGAGCAGGTTCACGATGACCGCGCCGAGGAGGCCGGCAGCCTCGTCACGGGCGGCGACGGCTTCCTTTCGAAGGATGTCCCAATCCTGGACGGTCCCGGCGCCGCCCATCAAGCGCGACCGCATGGCGAGCAGCCGGTCGCGGGTGGCGCGCAGCGCGGCGTCACTAGCTTGAAAATGGTTCAGGACCGTGTCGATGTCATTCAGTGAGTGGGCGAGCGACCGGGACAGGAGGTTGAGATGGCGTCCCGCTCGCGCATCAGGGATCGCTGTCTTCAGGTGCGTCAGGCAGGCGGACTGAAGGGCGATGACGCAATAAGGGTCGCGGGAGCCGGGGGAAGATGACGGTTGGGCTTGCGCCGCCGCTGGAGCCAGCGGCTCCGGGGCCAGGGTGGTGAAGACGGCGATCTCCGCGCGAAGGCCGGGCAGGCAGACGAAGGGGCCATGGGCGAATCGGCTGGAGAGCGCTTCCGGGTTCAGGATGGCGGGGGCGCGCCAGGCCCGCTCTTTCAGGAGGGAGTAGTCTTCGACCACGAGCAGGACGTCGATATCGGACGCGCGGGAGTCGTCTCTGTACCCGCAGATCTCGATGGAAAAGGTCCCTTCGGGCAGGTGCCTGCGGACATAGGAGGCGTAGCGGTCCAGGTCGTCAGGCATCGGTCTCCAGGACGTTCTCGCAGCGGGAGAGGAAACGGGATGCGTCGTGGAGGAAATCCCCAGGCCAACGGCTCGCGGCCATGAAGGAGATGGCCGCCATCATCCTGCGCCCGGCCATGGGCGGGATGGGCGAAGCGCTGGCGTGCACCGCGGCGGCCAGTCTGCCCAGGAGACGGGGGACCTTCCAGCGCCGTCTCATGTCTGAGGCGCGCTCGACCGCACGCCAATCGTTGTCGTCGAACCTGCATCGAGCCAGATCGAAGCTGTCGCGTTTGTGGGGGAAGAGGCCCTCGACAGACTCGACCAGCAGCGAAGGAAGCAGCATCAGGACCGACAAGAGGCATTTCCGCCGATAGAGAGAAAGCAGCCCGGTCCCCAAGTCCCTGCGCAGCGAGCCGATCTGCCGCCTCAATTTGGACGCAGCCGAGGCCCGGCTGCGTCCCGGGTGCCAGGCGGCTTCGATGGAGAGGGGGCCGCCGGCCAGGACCACGCCGCTCTCGACGGCGTTCAAGGGAAGGATGCTCTGGTCATAGCACGCCATCTCCCCGCGGAACAGCACTCCGATCCCATGGTGCATCAAGGGGTCGATCCGATAGGCCGCCCTGAGCAGGGACTGCGAAGCCGTCCGCAGCCGGCGCAGGCGGCCCTCGTCCAGCGACGCTTCGTCCACCAAGAGCGCGATGTCGATGTCGCTGAAGGCCGTGGTGCCGCCGACCGCGAAGCTTCCGTGAAGGATGAAGGCGGCTCCATCCGGCGGGACCATCGGGCCGAGGGAAGACCGGAGGGCGCGTAGGACGCCGGCCCGGCGGGCGAAGTCAGCGGTTTCGGGGGCGAGGATGTCCGCGCCGATCCTCAGGGGACGGTTTTCCACGGGGTCGCCGCTGGGGAGAGCCGTGGCCGCGGCCTTGAGGCGCTCTACGGAGTCCTTGCCCGGCGGGCGAGGAGAAGCCCCGTTGAGCCAGGACTCGAAGTCCATCCGGGCGGCGTCCAAAGCCTGGGCAGGAAGGGTCATGCCTTGCCGGTGAGGAGCCTGCGCGCCACCCACATGTATCCCAACAGGAGGGTCGCCTCGCTGGCGATGGTGGCTGCGGCCGCGCCCCAGATCGTGAACTTTGGGATGAGCAGGAGGTTCAAGGCGATGTTCCCGAAGGCGGTGACCCCCTGGCACAGGACGCGCCGCCTGGCCAGGGCCGGCGTTGCCAGGCCGGATCCGACGCCGATGGAGAGTGAGCGCATCGGGATGCAGACCGCCATCAAAACGAGCAGCCCCGCGGTGGGGGCGTAGCGGCTGCCGAAGAGCGCCGGGATGAAGACCGGCGCCGTCAGCGCCAAGAGCCCCGCTATCGCCAGCCCTGTCAACCCGGTGAGGGGCAAACCTTTCCGCTGGGCATGCCAGAGCCGTCGAGGGTCCTGCCACGCTTGGCGGCTCAGCTTCGCGGCCAGGAACTTCTGGTAGACGGCCGAGGGAAGGAAGTAAGTCGTCGTCAGCACGGCCGCGGCGATCCCGTAGACCGCGCTGGCCTCGGGCCCGGCCATCCATCCCAGCATCAGGATGTCCGCCTGGTAGTAGACGAGATAGAAGAGCGCTCCAAGAGCGTAGGGCCAAGAGCGGGCGGGGACTTCCCATAGGCCCGGCGCAGAGGCCGATCGCTCTTCGCGTGACGGATCGCTCGGGAGACTACGCCAAAGAGACCGTGTGCGGTCGGCGCAGAGGCCCAGGGCCAGCACCAGGGAACCAGCGCCGAGGAAGGCGAGCCCTCCGCCAGTGGCGGCGGTCAGGAGCGCCAGGAAGAAACGCCCCGCGACAGGCAGGACCTGCTGGAGGGACAACTCCCCGTAGCGGTTCTCGATCTGCAGCCGCGCCAGATTGAGCTCCTGCAGGGCCTGCATGAGACACCATGGAGAGAGCCAGAAGAGGAGCGTCTGGATCCTCGTGTCCGCCCCTCCCCACGCCCCGGCTGCCAAGACGAGCAGGGCGGCCAACGAGCCCGAGAGGGCGATGGACGACAGGGACGGCCTTGTCCATCGGCGGAATCCCGCCCCTTCCTCGCCGAAACGTTCCAGCCAGAGCGCGGCCACGCCGAACCCCGCCAGGGGAGACGCCAAAGTCACGGCCGAGAGCGCCGCCGCGAACGCGCCGAAGTCCGCCTGAGGGAGGTGGCGGGCCAGGACGGTCTGCGACAGGAGGGCGAGGAACGCCCCTCCGGCGAGGCTCGTCCAGAGCCAGGCCACCGGCCGAAGGGACGCCCGGACCGCCGGACCGAGACGCAGGGCCTCCGTGAGGCTCTCCGGCATGTCGGGGAATGCGAGGAGTCGCTTGATCATGGCTCTTGCCGGCGAGGGGCGCCGTCAGCGATAAGGCTGTCGGGAGAAGGGTAGCAAAATACGCGACGGCCGGGCCAAGAAGAAGCGGTTATGCAGAACTTCCCCATCCCGCTGTTTGGGGATGGGGAAGGAAGGAGATGGTGCCCCAAAAGAAAGAAGAAGGTAACGGAGAGGGGATTTTTGGCAGGGGCTTGAAATAGAGCCTGCCTCCGTCGTAAAGTGTCTTTGTAGA
>JACQWX010000054.1 GCA_016209035.1 Elusimicrobiota bacterium
CCCGGGATGTCCCTGCTCGCGTCGGCGCTGTTCGCGCCGAACATGTTCTTGTTGGCGTCATCGAGCGCCTTCTTTGCGGCGTCATCGGAGGCCTTCTTGGCGGCCGCCTGCTTTCGCTTCTCCTCCTCCGCCTTGGCCTTCTCCTCCGCCGCTTTCTGCTCCCTCTCCTGCTGCTTCTTCTTGGCGGCGTTGAGGAGGTCCCTGCATTCGGGGTCCTCTTCGCAGTAATTCATGTTCCAGCTGGACGAGATGTATTGGCTGCCCTCGGGGTATACCTTGGTCAACCAGCACGTCCCGCCGGAGCAGTCGTAGGTCACGCCGGGTTCGAAATCCGTGTTCGCGTATGCCGCGCCGACGGCCCCGAGGGTCTGGTCGAGGCCGCCGCCGATGGCGGCCGCCGGGTCCGCAGCCGAGCCGGCCTCGCGGGAGTCTCCTTCCTGCAGGGGGCCGACGAAGTCCGCCGGATAGACCGCGGCCGACGCCGTGCCGGCCGCGGCGCTGCCGAGCATCGCCGCCGTCATCGCCAGGACCAGGAGGTTTTTCATGGCTTCACCCGCCGTTCGTCCTCCCTAGTATAACAGGGGAAGGCCGTTTTGCCATAGGCCTAAGGACCTATTCGTCAATGGGCCCTGAGTCCTATATGTCAATGGGTCTAAGGACCCATACGGCCGGCGGCCGGGGCCGGGCCGTCCAGAATCCTGGAAGGCCAGGGGGGTGGGCCCCGGATTGCCGTTGATATCGACGCGCGCATTTTATATTATGGGCGGCCATGATGCGCTACGGCTCCTCGGGATGGCGCGGGGTTTTGTGCGACGAGTTCACCTTCCACGGCGTGCGCAGGATCGCGCATGTCCTTTCGCAGTACGTCAAGGTGAATCCGGAGTTCGGCGTGGCGAGCCCCGAGTACCGGGCGAGCCTGGGCGGGTCCAAGGCGCCCGCGCCCGTGGTCGTCATCGGCTACGACACCCGCTTTCTGGCGGATGAGTTCGCCCACGAGGCCGCCGCGGTGCTCGCCTCCGACGGGGTGAAGACCCTGGTCTCGGCCGGGGACCTCCCGACTCCGGCCGTCGGGTGCGCGGTGCGCCGTCACAAGGCCGTGGGGGGGCTCATGGTGACCGGCTCCCATGCCCCGGCCCATGTGGGGGGCTTGAAGTGGACGCCTTTCTGGGGAGGGGCCGCGCCGTCGACCATCACGGAGGACATCGACCGCAGGCTCGAGCTCCTGGGCCATCATCCGATCAAGACGATGGCCATCGACCGGTCCCTCAGGGAGTCTTGGATCGTGGCCACGGATTTCCGGCAGGAGTACTCCGAGCAGATCCTCGGGCTCCTGGACGTCAAGGCCATCAAAGGCGCGCGGCTCAAGGTGGGGGTGGACGTGATGCACGGCTCCGCCCGCGGCCATCTGCGGTCCATCCTCGAGCGCCTCGGCGTGGAGGTGACGGCCCTGCGTGAGCGGCGCGACGTCCTCTTCGGCGGCCGCGCGCCCGACCCTTCCCCGGAGTCTCTTGTGGAGTTGGCGGCCGAGATGAAGCGGCGCCGCCTGCACCTGGGGCTCTCGTGCGACGGGGACGGCGACCGCTTCGGGATCCTCGACGCCGGGGGCGGATGGCTCTGCGCCGACGACATCCTGGGCATGCTCTTCGAGCACTTGGCGCGCGGCAGGGGCATGAAAGGCAAGATGGTGCGCAGCGTCGTGACCTCGCATTTCGTGGACGCCGTGGCCAAATCCCACGGCATGGAGACCCGCGAGACCCCGGCCGGGTTCAAGCACATCGGCGAACACCTGCGCACGGGCCAGTACCTCCTCGGAGGCGAGGAGTCGGGCGGGCTCTCGGTCGCCGGGCATATCCCGGACAAGGACGGCATCCTCGCCTGCATGCTAGTGCTGGAGATGGCCGCGGTCGTCGGCGTCCCGCTGGCGGCCTTCCGGGACAAGCTCTTCAAGAGGGTCGGCTCCTTCCACCACGGCCGCTTCGAGTGGCGCTTAGAGCGCAGCCGCCAGGCGCTGGAGGTGGAGGAGCGGCTCAGGGTGCGGCCTCCGCTGGACCTCGCAGGGGGTTCGGTGTGGAGGATCGACCACGCCGACGGCTTCAAATTCATCCTTCGCGACGGATCCTGGCTTTGCGTGCGCTCGCGGCCGCCGGAGCCGGTGTTCAGCGTCTACGCCGAGGCCGACACGCCCAAGAAGCTCGGCGCCCTGGTCGCCGCCGGCAAGAAGCTTCTGCAGGGGAGGTTCTGACATGGCGAAGATCGGCTCTCTCAAGGCGCGCGAGATCCTCGATTCCCGGGGGCTCCCCACGATCGAGGCGGATGCCGTCCTCTCGGACGGCTCGTCGGGCCGCGCGGCGGTCCCGAGCGGCGCCTCGACCGGGGAGCACGAGGCCCTGGAGCTGCGCGACGGCGACAAGGCCCGGTTCCTCGGCAAGGGCGTGCTCAAGGCGGTCGAGAACCTGAACAAGGACCTGGCGGGGCTTCTTGTAGGCAAGGAGGCCTCGGACCAGACGGCCTTGGACGAGGCCATGCTCCAGCTGGACGGCACTCCCAACAAGACCCGGCTCGGGGCCAACGCCATCCTGGCCGCCTCCCTCGCCGTAGCCCGGGCTTCGGCGGCCTCGGCCAAGCTCCCGCTCTACCGCTACCTCCGGAAGGCCTTCGGTCTCCCCGAGGACCTCTGGCTCCTGCCGACGCCGATGTTCAACGTCATCAACGGCGGCAAACACGCCGATTCGGGCTTGGACGTCCAGGAGTTCATGCTGGTGCCGGTTGCTTGCGCCACCTTCTCGGAGGCGCTTCGCGCCGGCGCGGAGACCTACCAATACCTCAAGCTCGTCGTGGCCAAGAACGGGTTCTCGGTGGCGGTCGGCGACGAAGGCGGGTTCGCCCCGCGCGTGAAGAACCACATCGCGGCCCTGGACCTGGCGATGGAGGCCGTGGGCCGGGCCAAGTACGACGGCAAGATGAAAATTGCCATGGACGCGGCGGCCAGCGAGTTCCACCAGGACGAGGACGGACGCTATGTCTTCGAGGGGACGCGGCGTCCCGTCGAAGAGATGATCAAGATCTACACCGGCTTCGTGGACCGCTACCCGTTCCTCTCCATCGAGGACCCCCTGGCCGAGGACGATTGGGACGGCTGGAAGAAGATCACCGCCGCCTTGGGGGGCCGCATCCGCATCATCGGAGACGACCTCTTCGTCACCAACCCCGGCAGGCTCGGCCGCGGCATCAAGGAGGGGGCGGCCAACTCCATCCTCATCAAGCTCAATCAGATCGGGTCGCTGACCGAGACGGTGCGGACCGTGGCGGAGGCCCAGAAGGCCGGCTATAGTTGCGTCATCTCCCACCGGTCCGGCGAGACCGAGGACGCCTTCATCGCGGACCTGGCCGTGGCCCTCAACGCCGGCGCCATCAAGACGGGCGCTCCCTGCCGGTCCGAGCGGCTCGCCAAGTACAACCAGCTCAGCCGCATCGAGGCGGAGCTGGGCGGCCAGGGCAGGTACGCCGGCGGGACCTGCTTCGAGAGGGCAGGGGACGCTTCCTCATGTCGAGGTTGAGACGGTTCGTCCAGCGGCACTGGGCCCGGCTCCTGCTGTCGGTCTTCCTGCTCGTCGTCTTCTTCGGGAACCAGGGGTTCCGCAGCCTGGTTCGCAACTGGCTCGAGCTGCGCCACCTCCGGGCCGAGATCGCGTCGCTCGAGCGCGAGCAGGAGCGCCTGACCCGCAGGCTCAGATCCGCCAAGACGGACAGCGCCGCCCTGGAGAGGATGGCGCGCCGCGAGCTCGGGTTCGTCAAACCCGGCGAGATCGAGTACCGCTTCCCTCCTCCCTCTCCCGAGCGGAAATGATCCGGCTCAAAGCCCTGGGCGTGGGGCCCATGGCGAACTTCGCCTATCTTTTGGCCGATCCCTCCGCCCGGGAATGCGCGGTGGTGGACCCCGGCTGGGACCCAGACGCCCTGGCCCGGGCCGCGGCCGGCGAGGGATGGCGGATCACGGCGGTCCTGCTCACGCACCACCATTTCGACCACTCTAACGGCCTGGAGGACCTGCTCCAGGCCGCCCCCGCGCCCGTGTTCGTGCACCGGGCAGACGCGGAGGCCTTCAAGGGGAAAGTGAAGGACCTGAGGGAAGTCCGGGACGGCGACATCTTGCCCATCGGGAAAGGGAAGGTGGAGTTCCTGCACACCCCCGGACATACCAGGGGTTCTCAATGCTTGCGCATTGAGAACCACCTGTTGACGGGGGACACCCTCTTCATCGGCGGCTGCGGCCGCGTGGATCTCCCGGACTCGGATCCGGATGATATGTTCCAGAGCCTGCGGCGCATCGCGGGCCTGCCCGGGACCCTGACGGTCTGGCCGGGACACGCCTACGGGACCTGCGCCGGAGGCGCAGGTCCCGGCGCGCTCCTTTCCAGCGAGGTAGCGACCAACCCCTGCCTCAGAACCGCCCGCGAGGGCCGGGAGGCCTTCTTGACCATGTTGGGGGTCACATGATATGTATCCAATCCTGCTCTCGCTCGGCCCTCTGAAGGTCTATACCTACGGGGCCATGATCGCGTTGGGAGGGGGCCTGTCGTTCGCTTTCCTCCGCGCCAAGCGCCGGGGGATGGGGTTCCAGAAGGACGAGCATTTCTGGCTTTTCGTCAACATCGTGCTCATCGGCGGGGCCATCGGAGGCAGAACCCTGCACTTGATCGAGTATGTGCCCTTCTCCGCGCCGGACTTCTGGGCGCAGGCCTTCTCCGCGAAGTCCGGCTTCGCGGTCCTGGGCGCCTTCCTCGCGGTGCTGACCGGGACCTGGATACTGTGCCGACGCGTTGGGACCGGGTTCCTGAGGGTCTGGGACCACTTCAGCCTCATCCTTCCCTTCTGGCACTTCTTCGGCAGGCTCGGGTGCCTGGGCGCGGGCTGCTGCCACGGCCGGCCCACGGACGTGCCTTGGGCCGTCACCTACACGGGCATGCCCGGGTCGCTGGTCGGAGAGGAATTCGTCGGCAAGCCCCTCCATCCGACCCAGCTCTACGAGGGCGTCCCTGAGCTCATCCTCGCTCCCGTGCTGTACATCGTCTTGTTCCGGCGCTTGGAGGCGGGGACCATCCGTCCGGGATACTTGAGCGCGGCCTATATGGGTCTCTATTCCGTCCTGCGCTTCTTCAACGAGTACTACCGCGCCGACGCCGTGCCCTTGGCCGGCGGGGCCTTGAGCGCGGCGCAGGCGGGCAGCTTGTGCTATGTCGCGGCGGCCGTGGCCCTGGCGGTCTGGGTCCGGAGGCACCCCGATGTTCCCGGTCCTGCTTGACCTCAAAGTCGTCCAGGTGCCGGCCTACGGTTTCTTCGTGGCCTTGGGCTACCTCGTTTCCATCCTGTGGCTTAAAGCGAGTCGCTCCGAGATGGGCTTGAGCGACGACCAGTTCTGGTTCGTGATCTACGCCGTCTTCATCGGCGCCTTGGTCGGGGGCAAGCTCATGTTCCTCGCGGTCGAGTGGCGGAGGCTCCTGTCGGGAGAGCTGCGGTCCTTCGCCGACCTGCGCTACGGCTTCGTGTTCTTCGGGGGCTTCTTCGGCGCGTGCCTGGCGGGCCTCTACTGCCGCAGGCGCTTCAACCTGGACTACCTGGCCACGGCCGACCACTTCGGCCCGGCCTTGGCGCTGGGACACGCGGTCGGCAGGCTCGGGTGCCTCGCTTCCGGCTGCTGCTACGGCAGGCCCACGGGCCTTCCGTGGGGGGTGAGGCTGGGCAGCCATCCCTTGAGCACGACCCCGCCCGAGCTGTGGGGGGTCCCGCTCCATCCGGCCCAGCTCTATGAGGCGGCCGGGAATCTCGTCATCGCGGTCCTGCTGATCAAAGCGGTCCTTCCCAGGATACGCCGCGGGGGCCTGGCGCCCGGCGCGGCCTTCCTCGGCTATGTCGCGCTCTACTCCTGCCTGCGGTTCGGCGTCGAGTTCTTCAGGGCCGACGACCGGGGCTTCCTCCTGGGACTGTCCGTGGCCCAGTGGACCGCGCTGGCCTGCCTGACCGCGGCCCTCGTCGGATTCGGCGTCATCCGACGGACTCCGCCGCGTCGCGGAGAGGGCGGCTCATGAGGTTATCGCGCCTTCCGTAGTGGAGGGAGAAAGTGACCAAGCTTCCTTTAAAGATATCCTGTTCGGATTCCGCCGAGGGGGTGCGCTTCGACCAGTTCCTGGCCGAGAAGCTGGGGTTCAGCCGTTCCCAGGCCAAGCATCTCATCGAGGACGGCTCGGCTTTGGTGGACGGCCGGCGCCTGGCGCCGGACGCGCGCCTTAAAGGCGGCGAGACCGTGTCCGTGTCTCAATCCCGTCCTGAACTTCCACACGGCGCAGGTTCGGGACGTCCCGGCAGCCCCTGGCCTAAGGGAGAGCGGTGCCCCTGGCCGGACCTCGAGGCCCGGGTCCTAGCCGAGGACCGCTCCCTCCTGGTCCTGGACAAGCCGGCCGGGCTCCTGATGCATCCTTTGGGCACGAGCTGGCTCTCCCAGCCCGAGGCCGCGCTCATGGAGCCTGTCCGCAACCTGGCCGCGCTCCTGCAGGGCATTCGGCCCGGCATCGTGCGATGCGGGACGCCGCGGTGCGGCATCGTCCACCGGCTCGACCGGGCCACAAGCGGCGTGCTCCTGGTGGCCAAGAATCCGCAGGCGTACGAGCGCCTGACCGAAGCCTTCAGGGACAGGACGGTCTCCAAGGTGTACAAGGCCATCGTGGTCGGCGTGCCCGCCCAGTCCGCGACCGCGCCCACGGCCGCCGACGCCATTTCCAAGGGCGGCCGGGGCGGTCGGCCTCCGGCCTCGATCACGGTGGACGCTCCGGTTGGGCGGTCTCCGGGCAGGCGCCTGGTGAAGGTGACGCCGCTGGGTCGCGAGTCGGTCACGAGCGTCAAGGTCGTGGCCCGAGGCCCGGGCGCGGCCCTGGTCGAGGCGCGGCCCTTGACCGGCAGGACCCATCAGATCAGGGCGCATCTGGCCCATCTCGGCCATCCGGTCCTGGGCGACCCCGAGGTCCCCGTCCCCGCGGGCTACCCCAAGCCGCCGCGCATGATGCTGCACGCCTGGCGCATCGAGCTCACGCATCCCTTGAGCGGACGCAAGGTCCGCTACCAAGCTCCGGTGCCCAGGGACTTCGCGGACTACTGGAGCCGGCTTAAGGCTCCTTAAGCTCGAACACGGATGCCCCTTCCGAGGCGTTGCGGTAGGCCAGCCGCACCCCTGGAGCGGCCCTCGCCCATGCTCCGATGGCGGCTCCGATGTCCGCGGCTCCTGGCGGGACGAACCCGCCCGGCCGGAAGGAGTCCTCGACGTGGAGCAACGCGACGCCCGCGGCTCTCGACGCGGCGGCCCACTCAGCGGGGCCGCTCAGGTGCAAGGGCGGCGGCAGGGCCATGCGGCCGGTCAGCAGCATGACGGTGTTGTACTTGAGGCTTTCGATGCGCGCTCCCGGCGGCGTGTTCCGGCGGAGCCATTCCATGGTTTCGGGCTGATAAGAGCGGTTCCTATGGAGGCCGGCTCTCACCAGCCTCGCATCCATCCAGAGGGCTGAGAGCGCCAGGAGCATGAGCAGGCCCTGTCCCAGCATGGGAGACCTCCCGTTGGAGGCTGACCGCTGGACGGCTCCGCAGACGAAGAGCCAGGCCAAGGGCGTCAGGGGGATCGCATACCTGGAGTCCTCGGGCGACCAGGTGAGGTGCAAGGCCAGGAGCATGATGGCGTAGGCCGCCATGGAGAACACCAGGGGCTGCTCCTCCCGGCGGCTTTGCATCAGCCGGGCCGCGCCAAAGGCGGCGCTAGCCGCGACCAAGGCTCCGGCCGCAAGGCCTAGCCAGGCGGGCCGGGTGATGCCCGCCATGCCACCGCCGAAGAATGAAGAAAGCAGGCCGATGGCGTGGGAGAGTTGCGCGCCAAGGTCTCCCAGGAGCGCGGCCTGCATCCTCCAATTGACGGCGTAGCCGGTCGAGACGCCGGCGACCAGCTTGTTGCGCGCCAGCCAGAGGATCAACGGGACCAGGCTTGCGAGGAAAATGAGTCCCCGGGCCCGCTTGCCCTTCAAGAAAAGGCGGCCCGCGGTCCCGCTTCGCGCGATAGGCGCTTCGGGGGCCGCAGGAGAGGAGCACGGCAAGCCTGCGGCCAATGCGAGACAAAGGAACGCTCCGTGGGGCCGGACCAGGGCGGCCAAGGAGGCTGCCAGCCCTGCCAGCACGACCCCCGGCGTCCCTCTCGAGGTCCCTAGGTCCAGGGCGATGAGGGTCAGGGCGAGGTAAGGGATGTCCGGCAGGACGAGGCCCGCGTGCCGGACCAGGACCGGGGACAGGGCCGTCAGGCCCGCGGCGATCGCCGGCCACGGCTCAGGCAGGAGGCGACGGCCGAGCCTCCAGGCGAAGAAGACGGCTACGGCCAAGGAGAGGAGCGAGACGGCCCTCAAGGGGTGCCAGTTCGGTTCCACGAGCCACGCCGGCGCCATGAGCAGGAGGGCCAGCCCGGGCAAAGGGTCGCTGATGGGGACCCCGTTGGCGTCGGGCAGGGCGAACGCGCCGTGGCGCAAGGACCTCGCGAGCAGGATCTGCACGGAGTCGTCCTCGATGAGGCCCACGGGGTTGCCCAGGGAGACGGCGGCATGCATCCCCGCCGCGAGCGCCGCGGCCAGGAGGATGAGCCGGGTCTTCACAACTTGAGCCTTCTCAGGGCCGCTGACGCGCATTCGAGGCCGGGCTCCGCCTTGAGGGCTTCCTTCAGGTCCTTGGCCAGGACCTTGGCGGGGATCTCGGAAGAGGCCGGAGGGCTTGCTCCCAGGCAGGCGGAGTAAGCCTTGAGGTAGCGTTGAGGGTCCGGGTGGGAGATGCGGAAGACCCGGGTCGCCTCCCTGGGATGGGAGTAGAGCTCGGCCGCGTAGGGAGTGGACCGGGCCCATCGCTCGAGGGCTGGTTCCTTGAGGTATGCCAACGAGGGATAGGAGAACTCGCCGCTGGAGAGCTCGGCCGACACATGGAGGTAGTCCACGCCCCGGACGAGGGCTGACGCGACCCAAGTGTCGCGGTCGTAGACCGTCAACCCCGGAGGCACCGCCCGCCGCTCGGCGAACAGCTGCACGCAGTGGAAGGAGAGGCTCTCGATCCGGGCGTCCTTGGGGGTGTTCCGCCTGAGCCATGCCATGGTCTCCGGCTCGAAGGCGGGCCTCCCCTGGAGGCCGCGTCGCGCGAACGCGAGGTCGTAGCGCAGGCTCGCTAGGGCCGGCAAGGCCAGGAGCGCGGCCGCGGCCAGGGGTCGTCGGCCGAGCCAGTGCCTCGCGCCGGCCAGGATGAGGATGCAGACCATGGGGAGCATGGGCAGAAGGTAGCGCGATTCCGTGAGGGGCCAGGTGGAGTGGAGGGCCAGCACCATGATGACATATGAGGCCATGGCTGCCGCGACCGCGCCCTTCCGTTCCCTGACGAGCCGCACCGCGCCGAAGCCGGCCAGGCCGAGGCAGGCGAAGCCGGCTGCCGCGCTCCAGGTCAGGGAGCCTGCGGCGCCGACGAGCCCCTCTCCGAAGACCGAGCCTACCAGCCTGACGAAATGGACCGCTTGCCGGCCCGGTTCCTCGAAGAGGAAGAACTGGGACTTCCAGCTGGAGACGAAGCCGGTCACCGTGCGGTCGACCAGGAGGTTGCGGCCCATCCACGCGGCCAAAGGCGCGAGAGCCCCGGCCGTAAAGACCAGGGCCGGGGTCCTGCCGGCCAGGATACATACCGCCAGCCCCAGGCAGAGCGCCAGGAGCGCGCCCTGGGGACGCATGAGGGCGGCCAGCGCGGCGCCTCCGGCGAGGCAGACCAGGATCGGCCAACGGACCTGGCCCGGCTTGCCGCAGACTTCTTGCGCTCCGAGGAAGAGAGCCAGGGAGAGGGCGAGATAGGGGATGTCCGGGATCACGATCCCGTCAAGGCCGACCAGCACCGGGTTGAGCGCGACCAGCAGGCCGCAAGCCAGGGCCCAGGCATCGGGCAGGAACCTTCGAGCGAGCCTCCATGTCAGGAAGACGGCCAAGGCGGCGCAGGCCAAGAGGAGCGGTTTGAGCAGATGCCAGCGAGGCTCGACCAACCAGGACGGGAGCATGAGCAGGGCCGGGAAGCCCGGCAGGGGGTCGGTCACGGGAGCGCCGTCCGGCAGTCCGAAGAACCCGCGGCGCAGGGACTTGGACAGCAGGATGAAGAAGGCGTCGTCGTTGAAGGCTCCGACGGGGAGCCTGCGGCTGCTCAGATGGTGGAGAGCGGCGGCCCCAAGGCACGCGGCCGCCACCCAAGGCTTGCGCATGGCGGGATTATATCTTGTTTGGCCGCCTACAAATCTTCCCCGCTCCGCCCGATGTTTTCCATGGTATAATGGATCCATGACCAAGAGAACCGTCTTCCTGTCGATGGCCGTCCTCCTGCCGACCGTGCTGGCGTCAGGATCCGTCGTCTCCGCGGCCGAGACCGGCCGCCGCTACGTCAACGGCCAGGTTTGGAAGAACGGGTCCAACTCCTACACGGTCTCCGAGTACGCCCTCGGCGTGAGCCTCTGGGTCAATGGGTCCGGCTCGAACCTCTATTTCAGCGGCAGGCCCTTCTCGGGCTCGGTGTGGGGCTCGGGGTCCTACTTCAACATCAGCGGCGCGGGCGTGAACGCCACGGTGAACAAGTGGGGCGGCAACTACTCCGTGAACGGCACCATCCACCCGCAAGGCGGCGGCCAGGCCCTGCGCGTCAACTTCACCATGAATGCCCTGGGCCGCGAGGACGACCCGAACCATCCTCCTTCCTACAGCCTCTACGACTACTCCTCTGGCGCGAACATCAACCTCAACCCGAACGGCAGGGACGGCTACTATCTCTCGGGCTGGGTGGACATGGAGAAGTTCGGGGCTTACGGGACGGCCCTGGTGGGGCTGGTCGCGACCATCGCCATCGAGTCGAGACCCGCGCCCAAGCCGAAGGCGCAAGAGCCCGCGCCGCAGGCTCCGGCCGGAAGGGAGCTGGAACCGCTGCCTTTCCCTCTGTAGGCTCCGCGCTTCGCCCATGAGGGTCGCGATCGGCTTGGGCCATGGTCCGGGGGCGAAGAAGGCGGCGGCCGAGGCCGCGGCTTCGGCGCGCAAGACCGTCTCCCATCCGGACCTGGCCGTCGCCTTCGGCTCCATCTACCTCGACCAGAAGGAGGTCCACGAGGCCCTCCGCGCCGAACTGGGCTCCTCCGTGCTCATCGGCGACGCGGTCAACCTCACCCAGCGGCTCGAATCGGCCGCCACCCCGGGCAGGCTCCTCATGAGCGAGGCGGTCTTCCGGCAGGTCCGGGGACTGCCGGGGACGCCCGAGCGCCGCGAGGTCTCGGTCAAGGGCAAGAAGGCAAGCGTGGTCGCCTACGAATGCGGGCCGGCCCCGTGACGGACGCGGGATCAGGCGCCGTAGCGCTCTACGATCTCCTCCTTCGTCTTGCCGAGGATCCCGTAAATCTTTCCGACCTTGACGAAGGCCGCGAGCGCCTTGTCGAGGTGGTGCGTCTCGTGGCCCGCCGAAATCTGGGTGCGGATGCGCGCCGCTCCCTTTGGGACCACCGGGAAGAAGAACCCGACGGCGTAGATGCCCTCGTCGAAGAGGTCCCGTGAGAAGTCCTGGGAGAGCTTGGCGTTGAAGAGCATGACCGGCACGATGGGGGTGTCGCCTTCCTTCAAGACGAACCCCGCCTCGGTCAGGCCCTTGCGCCAATAGGCGGCGTTCTTCTCTAGCTTGTCGCGCCGCTCCGTGCTCTTGGAGAGGAGGTCGAGGACCCGCAGGACCCCGGCCACGACCACGGGCGCGATGGTGTTGGAGAACAGGTACGGCCGCGCCCGCTGGCGGCACATCTCCACGAGCTCCCTACGGCCCGAGACGCAGCCGCCCGATGCGCCGCCCAGGGCCTTGCCGAAGGTGGTGGTGATGATGTCGACCTTGCCCACCACGCCGTATTTCTCGTGCGTGCCCCGGCCCGTCTTGCCGATGAACCCGGTCGAGTGAGAGTCGTCGACGAAGAGCATGGCGCCGTGCTTCTCGCACAGGCGCGCCATCTCGTCCAAAGGCGCCGTGTCGCCGTCCATGGAGAAGACGCCGTCCGTGATGACGACCTTGAGGCGCTTGTCCTTGTGGAGTTCGAGCTTCCGCTCAAGATGCTCCATGTCCGCGTGCTTGAAGATGTCGCGCTCGGCCTTGCACAGCCTGATGCCGTCGATGATGGAGGCGTGGACCAGCCGGTCCGAGATCATGACGTCGGACTCGTTGAGGATGGCCTCGAAGACGCCGGCGTTGGCGTCCATGCAGGAGGGGAAGAGGATGGTGTCCTCGGCGCCCAGGAACTCGGTCATGCGCCTCTCGAGCTCCTTGTGGATGTCCTGGGTGCCGCAGATGAAGCGCACCGAGGACATCCCGTAGCCCCGGGAGTCCAAGCCCGCGTGCGCCGCCTGGACCACCTCGGGGTGGGAGGACAGGCCGAGGTAGTTGTTGGCGCACATGTTGACGACTTTCTTGGGCGCCGAGCCCGCGGGGAACTCCACCGAAATGTCGGCGGCCTGGGCGGAGTGGATGAAGCGCTCGGTCTTGAAGATGCCGGCGCTGCGAAGCCCCTCAAGCTCCTTCTGAAAACCCTCTCGGACGGCGTCGCTGAAAGCCATGGCGTCCTCCTAGGCGCCGGGCTTGGCCGGCGGTCCGGACCTGCGGTTCAAGCCCGGCGCCTGGCCGATGAGCGACTCGACGAGCGCGGTGATGCGGTTCACGTTGTCGAACGCCTCCGGGGTCGTCTTGTCGTCCGGGATCTGGATCTTGTACTTGTTCTCCAGGAAGCGCTTCAGCGACACCATGGAGAACGAATCCACGATGCCTCCCGAGATGAGCGGGGTCTCGCAGCCCACCTCCTGGTCCTCGTCCTCCACGTACTCGTCCTTCACGTACTTCAGGACGCTGCCACGGATCTCCTCACTCGTCGCCATGTCGGTCTCCTTACACTGGCGTCAGGCATTGCGCAACTTCCTGGAGTTGCGCAAGTTGCGCAATGCCTGACGCCTAGCCGAGCTTGCAGACTCGGTCCGTGCAGTACCAGGCGATGTTGATGTCGTCGCCCGGCTTGTAGCCCAGATCGGCCTCGGAGAGGGACCAGCTGAAGCCCTTCACCCGGTCCTCGTACGAGCCGATGTTCGAAGCGGCCATTGTCTTCATCTCAACACTCCATGCCTTGCCGTCATCGCGGCGAGGTCTCCATGACGACCACGGCGCTGGAATAGTCCTTGATGTGCGCCAGAGAGACGTGGATCCTGCGGATGCGGCGCCGGCGGCAGTAGGCCTTGGCCCGGCCGCGCAGGACGATCCCGGGCTTGCCCAGACGGTCGTCGAGCACTTCGACCTCGTCGAAGGCCAGACCACCGCGGTACCCGGTGCCCAGGGCCTTGAAGAAGGCTTCCTTGGCCGCGAAGCGCGCGGCGTAGTTCTGAGCGCGGCTGGCCTTGGGGTCGCAGTAGGCGATCTCGCGGGGGGAGAAACACCGCTCCTTGAAGCCTTGGGAACGGCGGATCTCACGGCCGACCCGGGCGACCTCGATGATGTCCGTGCCGACGCCGAATATCATGCTTTAGCCTACCAAGAATGGGTGTCGGACATCAACAACGCCCTGCCGCCCACGAGCGCCGACGCGCTTCTCACACAAACGCGCTTCTCATGGCTTTCCTGGGCGTTTCCGGGCACAGTCTGCTGCTCTGGGGGCTCGTCATCTGCGTGCTCGGGGTGTTCTTCGGTTTCTGGCAGTCCGTGCAGATCGCCGGCCTTCCCGTGCACAAGTCCATGAAGGACATCTCCGAGCTGATCTACGAGACCTGCAAGACCTACCTGATCACGCAGGGCAAATTCCTCGCGCTCCCAGCGCTCCGCCCGCGCCGAAGCGAAGAGCGCGCCGAGCAGCCAGTCGGGCGCCACCGCCATGCCGGGAGGGGCGAAGCTTGGCATGATGAGGGCGTAGACGCCCACTCCCGCCACGGAAGTGGCGAAGTTCCCCAGGAGCGCCGCGCCCGCCACCGCGTGGAGAGGCAGGCGGGAGAAGACCGTGCAGAAGGGCGCGATGATGGCCCCTCCCCCGGCCGGCGACGTGACGGTCGAGACCAGCAGCGCGGTCAGCGGCGGAAGGAGAGGGGAGGCGTCGATGCCGGCCGCCGGGAAGTGCACGGCACCATTATAGCCGATTGGACCGCCGCCCGGCACCCGTGCGGCGGTTTCCAATGATGATATAATCAAGTCATGTTGCGCCGGGCGGCGGGGGTCGTCTATCTCATCGGCGCCGGTCCCGGAGACCCGGACCTCATCACGGTCAAGGGCAAGAGGCTGCTCGAGGCCGGGGGCGCCGGCTGGCTGGTCTTCACGAGCGAGAACGGTGTCAGGCGCTTCTTCGAGAGGTTCCTGGCCCGCTGCGGGGACCTGCGCGGCGTCCCGGTCATCCGGGTGCGGGGCGCCCTGGCGGACGCCGCGCTCGAGGAGCGGTTGCGAGAGGCCGGGATAGAGGCGTCGCCCCTGACGGTCTATCGGACCTGCCATGCGACATGGCCGGAGGGCTTCAAGGCCAAGCTCTTCGACCATCCTCCTCACGCGGTCGTCTTCGCCAGCGGGTCGGCCGTGGCAGGGCTGTTCTCCAACCTCACGGTTCCCGAGGTCCGCAAGCTTGCCTCCAAGGCCCTCATCGCCTCCATCGGGCCCATGACCACGCGGGCCCTGCGCAAGAAGGGCCTGAAGGCGTCCTTGGAGGTCTCTGAGCGCACCGCTCCCGCCTTGGTCAAGGCCATCGTCCGTCATCGCGCGCTTCTCCAGGGCTGACCCATGGCGAAGGCGCGGTCGAGGCCGGGGGCCAGGAACCGGAAGATCGTCATCGACGGCGGGGACCGCGTCTACGTGGACCTTGACGACGTGCTCGCCGAGACCGCGAGGACCCTGCTCGGCGTGCTCGAGCGCGACTTCGGCAAAAAGGTCCTCTTCGACGACGTCCGCCACTTCGACCTCGGCAGATCCCTGGGCCTGGAGCCCGACGAGCTCGCCGAGTTCATGAACAGGATACACCAGCCGGACGTCCTCCTGGCCTTGCCGCCGGTCGAGGGGGCCTTCCCGGTGCTGGAGACCTGGATCAGGGCCGGCTGCGAGGTCTGCATCGTGACCGGGCGTCCGTCCTCCACGCAGGGACCGACCCGGGAGTGGCTCGAGCGGCACGCCGTCCCCCACTCGGGCGTCTTGTTCGTGGACAAATACTCCCGGCAATCCGCCGCCCGGGGGGCGAGCGTGGCGCTCTCCCTCGACGAACTCTCCGCCATGCCGTTCGCCCTAGCGATCGACGACGCCCCGACCATGTTGAGCTTCCTGCTCGAGCGCATGACCGCGTCCGTCATCATCCGCGACCGCCCGTGGAACAGGACGGACGTCAGGGTCCCCCGCGACGCGCGGGACCGCGTCCTGCGCTGCGCCGGGTGGGCGGAGATCGCGGTCTCGGTCAAGGCTCGGACTTGTCCTCGTACGCGGCGCACCGCTCCCGCCGCTCCTCGGAGCAGCCGACCAGCTCCCAGCAGGGAAGGAGCGCCAGGAGCCTCCTGATGCCCTCCATGTTCAAATCCACATCCCCTCAGGCGGGTCCTCATCCTCATCGACCTGACCTCGGGCCTCTGACGCCGCTCATTGCGCCGGCTGGAACAAGTTTGATACCTTGGTCCCCGGCGCCCCATGAGCGACACTTGGTATCAGGAGCTCACCCTCGAGTTCGAGGACGGCACGAGCGAAGCCATCTTCCTGGACATGACCAGGAGCGGCCGGCATCAGCCCCGCCTGCCGAGGATGCCCGCGGCGTGGACGAAGCTGGAGTTCGAGAAATGTTCAGGGTGCTTGCTGCCGGACGTGGCCGGCTACTGCCCGGCCGCCTTGTCGCTCGAGGAGACCATCTCAAGGTTGAGTTCCCGGACCTCCATCGAGGTCGTGACCGCCACCTCGGTGGACTCGCAGAACCGGCGCACGACCGTCAAGTGGCCCCTCCAGGAGGTGGGCGCGGCTTTCGTCCAGATCGCGGTCTTCTCCAGCGGCTGCCCGGTGGGGAGCAGTTTCAGGCCCATGCTGGTGGACCTGCGCCCGTTCTCGACGACGCGGGAGCTCGGCCGGCACCTCGTGATGAAGCACCTGCTGCGCCACCACGGCGAGATCGAGGGGGCCAAGGCGTCGGTGGCGGCGAGGCTCGGCCCCTTGCGGGAGGTCTTCGCTCAGCTCTTCAAGCGCATCCGGGGCATCCCCCGCGGCGCCTCGCAGGACGCCATCCCCAACTCCATCGTGCACGTGCACGCCATGACCCAGCACCTGGAGCTCCTCGTGGAGGACATCGTCGAGGACATCCTCAGGGAGATGCGCTGCCCGCCGACGCCGCTTCCCAGGAAGCCGCCGCCGGATCCGTCGACTTGAACTTCCTCTGATTGAAGTCCGCGCGGGTGATGGTGATGATCCTCTTCGTCATGTCGCCCTTGTGGTCGAAGACGATGGCGCCTATCATGCTCTCATGGCGGATATCGCGCAGGACTTCGAGGAGCGGCTTGCGCCGTTCCAGCGAGACCCGGAGGGCATCGAGGATGATCCGGGCGGCTTCGTAGGCGTAGTGGTCGAAAGTCCGGGGGTGGGAGTCCTTGCCGGGATAGCGCGCGGCGTAGTGCTCGACGAAATCGGCGGCGCTGGGCAGGTGCTCGACCGGGATGCCGCCGACGGTGAAATACGCCCCGTGCACGGACGGCCCCGCGATCTGGAAGATCTCGGGCGCCTTGGACCCGTCCCCGGTCATGAAGGCGGCTTTGAGCCCGACCTCGCGGGCCTGCTTGACGATCCGTCCGGCCTCGTTGTAGTCCCCGCCGTAGAAGATGCCGTCGGGCTTGAAACGCGAGATCCACTCGACCACGGCGCCGAAGTCCGTCGCCCCCTTGGCCACGGCCTCGGACGCCACGACCCGGCCGCCTTTCTGAGTGAACTTCGCGGCGAACTCGTCGGCCAGGCCAACCCCATAGGGAGTGCCGTCGTGCAGGACCGCGAAGCTTCTCAGGTTGAGGCGGTCGTAGGCGAACTCCGCGGTGAAGGCGCCCTGGATGTCGTCGGCAGGGGGGAGGCGGAACACGACCCGGGGCCACGACCAGTCGGACCTCGTCTGCTGGTTGGTCAGCTCAGGGTTCGTGGCGGAGGGAGTGATCATGGGGATGCCGGCCTTGGCGTACACCCGGGAGGCGGCCAGCGAGCAGCCGGAGGTCAGGTGCCCCACGACCGCCCGCACCGCGGGGTCGGAGGCGATCTGCTCGGCGACCCTCAGGGCCTCCTCGGGCAGCGCCTTGTCGTCGAAGGTCTGGACCTCGACCTGAGTCGGCGGGAACTCGATGGGCTTGGCCTCGGCCGCCGCGAGGAGCACCGCGCGCACGATGCCTTCGCCGTCCGACGCCAGCGGCCCGCTCAAGGGCACGGCCACCGCGATGCGCGCCGTGGTCGGCTCCTTGGGGCCGCAGGCGGCGATGCTCAGAGTCAGCGCCAGGGCCAGCCATCTGGTGTCAGGCATTGCGCAACTTTCAATCCCTCAAATAGAACCTCAAGTTCTCGATGAGGTCGGCGGCCTTGCCCAGCTGGTAGCGGGCCATCTCGAGCTCCTTGGCGATGGACTCGCCGTCCTTGCGCAGGCGCGTCTCCTCGGCGGCGATCTTGAGAGAGGCGGAGACGTTCGCCAGCGCCGTCTTGAGCTCCTGGGTCAGGACCGAGGCGGCCTGGTTGGCGGTCTCTTCGCGCTCCGATTGGCTCCGCACGGCGTCGAAGGCGGCCTTGCGGGACTGGGCGGCGAGCTCCTCGGCCTCGGAGGCCTTCATCCTGGCCGCGATGAGCTCGGAGTGCTCGTGGTCGAGCTCCGTTTTGAACTCGGCGATCTGAGCCTCGTAGCGCGCGATCTTCGCCCGGAACTTCCCGATGAGGGCCTCCCGCTGGCGGATGGGGTCGAGGGCCTTGCGGACCCGCTCGACGGGAGCGCGGCAGGCCTTGGGCAGGGCGTCGGCGAGCTTCTTGAGGACTGCGTCGGCTCGCTCCAGGGACCGCTGGCTGAAGGCCACGGAGATATTATGCCAAAAAACGGCACTGGTGTCAGGCATTGCGCAATGCCTGACACCATCAATTTTTGTAGAATCTTCCTGGTCCCGGGCGACCGGGGCTTTCCCCACATCCCATGCAGACCCTGGCGCGTCTTGAGGAATCCCTGGAACGCGTGCGCGCGGGCATGGAGGCGCGCGCGGCCCGGGTGTCCGGCCGGGTGGGCTCGGAGCTCGCGGACTTCGTCTCCAGGCCGGGCAAGATGCTCCGGGCCAGGTTCGCCATCCAGTTCGGCGCGGCCCTAGGAGTGGAGCCGTCCCAGGCGCAGACGACGGCGCGCGCCATGGAGCTGGCCCACAACGCCAGCCTGCTCCACGACGACTGCGTAGACGAGGCGGGGCTGCGCCGCGGCCGGCCGACCCCTAACAGCGTCTTCGGGCCTTCCGTGGCGCTCCTCCTGGGCGACGTCGCGTTCACCCAGGCCCTCGAGGAGGTCCTCGACCTCCACCCCAAGGCCGCGGAAAGGCTGGTGGCCGCGGCCCGCGAGATGGCCATCGGGGAGCTCCAGGAGGAGTTCCTGAGGGGGTCGCTGGAGGTCACGGTCGAATCCTACATGGGCATCGCCAGCCGCAAGACCGGCGCCCTCTTCGAGTGGGGCGCCATGACGCTCTCGGCCTTAAGCCCCCTCGAGCACGCCGCGGCCGATCCGCAGAAGCTGGGCTTGAGCGTCGGCATCCTCCTGCAGATCGTCGACGACATCCATGATTTCACCTTGAAGGATTCCGTGGCCGGCAAGGAGAGGGCCAAGGACGCCCGGTGCGGCCGGGTGACCCTGCCCGGCGTCTTCGCCCTGTCCGACCCCGCCCAGAGGCCGCGATTCGTGGAGTTGTGGCGCTCGATCGGGAAGGACCCTCGCGCCCCGGCCAAGCTGACGCGGTTCCTGGAGGACTCGGGGGCCATGGACCGAGCGCGCGAGCGTTGCCGGGAGGTCGCCTTGAGCGTGGTGACGCTGGCGCGGCGCTTGCCGGTCCGGTCCGAAGTCCGGGAGTTCGCGGATTTCGTCTCCGCGATGGCGGCCCGGGAGTTCTGATGGGCTACAGCGACCTCATCCGCTTGGGCTGGCGCACCGGGAAGTTCCTGGCGCCGGCCGGGGAGAGGTTGACCCGGGAGCGAGGGCCTCGGCCCGACCCGGAAGAGCGCCGCGGTTTGATCCGCGGCGAGATGGAAGAGATCGTCAGGCGCGAGGCGGCCGACGCCTTGGGATGCCTCGCGCCTCGAGGGGAGGCAACGATGAAGCTGGCTCCGTTCGTGAAGTTCCGCGAAGAGAAATTCGGCGCCGTCCTGTTCGAGACCCGCTCGGAGAAGGTCTTCACATTGAACCCGACCGCCGCGGGCGTGGTGCGCGAGGTCCTGGCCGGCGCTTCCGAGAAGGAATTGGGAGAGCGTCTCTTGGCCCGCTACGCCGACCCCGCGGGGAAGCTCCAGGGCGAGGCTCTGACGCTGGTCCGGCAGCTCAAGGACAAGGGGCTGCTCACGGATTAGGATGATGGACAAGGCTTCGCCCCCCCCGATGCTCGCCCCCCCGTGGGGGGGGCTCGCGACTCGGGCGGAGGCTTTCCGGGCCCCGCTCTATGTCGGCTGGCAGCTCACCAACGCCTGCGATCTCGCCTGCGTCCACTGCATCGAGGAATCTGGGCCGGGCCGGGCCTTCAAGGACGAGATGACGCTTGAAGAGGCCTTCAGGGTCGTTTCGCAGCTCAAGTCCGAGCAGGTCCCGTATGTGGCCTTCTCGGGCGGCGAGCCTTTCAAGCACCCGCACTTCATGGAGCTGGTCGCGTCCCTGGCGGGCTCGGGCGTGGCCTTGAAGGTCGAGACCAACGGCCTCCATCTGACGGACTCCAGCTGCGCGGCCCTGCGCGAGCACGGCGTCAGGGCGGTGCAGGTGAGCCTCGACGCGGCCAACGCCGAGACCTACCGCAGGATGAGGCCGGGAGGGGACTTCGACAAGGTGCTCTCCGGCATCCGGACCTTGCGGTCCCGGGGCGTCGAGCTCGAGGTCAACTTCGCGCCGACGCGGTTCAACATCCACGAGGTCGGCGCGGTCGCGGACCTTTCTTTTGCTCTCGGGGCCGGCGGGTTCTACACGGGACGCCTCATCCTGGCGGGGCATGCCGCCAAGGCCGGGGACCTGGAGCCGACGGAAGAGCGGTACGAGGAGTTCTTCAGGATGCTGCGCGGCAAAGCCGCGCAGTACAGGGGCCGCATGGCCGTGCGCTTCCACTCCAGGGGGATCGCGGCTGAAGTGCGCTACCGCATGGCCAACCCCGCCGCGCTCTTCGTCATCTTGCCCGACGGTCGGGTCAAGCTCCTCAACGCCCTTCCGTTCGTCTGCGGCGACCTGCGCGAAGCGAGCCTCTCAGAGGTCTGGAGGAGTTTCCTCAAGGGGTGGCGCTCTCCCAAGGTGGCGCAGTTCGGGCGAGAGCTGGACCGGGACCCCGCGGCCATCACGAGGCTTCACCGGTGGATCCGGTTGTAGGCAGGGAGTCGGGCTTCGAGACGGACGGCCGCGCTGCGGCGCGGCCGCCCCTGATCGTGATGTTCTGCTCGGCCATCCGCTACCGCTTCTTCCTCTACGCCGGACTCCTGCCCTACTTCCTGGGAGCGGCCTGGGCCATGAGGGTGGAAGGAGCCTTCCGGCCAGGCCGGTTCTGGATGGGGCTGCTGGGCATCGCGCTGGCGGTCGTCGGGGTCGAGTCCTTCAACGAGTACTTCGACGCCCGCATGGGCACGGACCGCGTCTTCGACCCTTCCGACGACGAGCGCATCCCGACATGGATGCTGTGGCTGGGGCTCGCCGCGTTCGTTGCGGCGGCCGCCGTGGGCCTTCGCTTGGCCGCGGCTGGAGGGTGGCCCATCTTGCTCTATATGGCGCTTGGCGGCGCGGCCGCGGCCTTCTACGTGGGGCCGCCTTTCCGCTGGGCGTACCGAGGTCTCGGCGAGGCTGCCATCGCCTTGTCCTACGGGCCTTGGATGACGCTGGGGAGCATCCACCTCCACACCGGGGCCTTCTCCTGGGGCGGCCTGGCCGCTTCCTTGGTGCCGGGCCTGCTGGCGGCGTCCTTGGCCGTGGTCAACGAGATCCCCGATTTCCATCAGGACCGTCTCGTGGGCAAGAGGAACCTGGTCGTGCGGCTCGGGCGGCGCAGAGGGGTGTCGCTGTACCTGGCCCTGGCCGCGGCCGGGCTGGGAGTCTGCTTCGCCGGAGCCGCTGCCGGCGCCTTCCCGATGGCCTGCGCGGCAGCGGGGCTCCTAGGCCTGCCCTTCTGGCTGGCCAGCGCCAGAAACGCCCTGGCGACCTGGGACACGCCCAAGGAGTTCGTGCCCGCGGTCAGGGGCATCGTCCTCTGCTACCTCGTCACGGTGAGCGCCTTCTTCATGGCATTGGCGTTGAGGCTGCCGTGAGGATCGACTCCTTCCATGCGCCGCTGGCGGTCGCGTGGCAGCTCACCAACCGGTGCGGTCTGGAGTGCCTGCATTGCCTGAACGGATCAGGGCCGCGGACTCCTTCGAACGGCGAACTGACGAAGGAGGAATGCTTGAGAATCGCGCTCGACTGCGTCGAGTGCGCGATACCCTACGCCATCCTCGGCGGCGGGGAGCCCATGCTCTCGCCGCGTTTCATGGAGGTGGCGGAGACCCTCGGCCGGGGAGGGGTGTGGCTGAAGATCGAGACGAACGGGCAAATGCTCCGCTCGGCGGCAGCCGGGCGGCTTTCGAGCCTTCCCATCCGCTCCATCCAGGTTTCATTGGACGGCGCCACCCAGAGGACCTACGAAAGACTCCGGCCCGGGGCATCCCTGCAAGCCGCCGTCGAGGCGTGCCGGACGGTCCGGAAGGCGGGCCTGCCCCTGGAGATCACCTTCGTCCCCACGCGCTTCAACGTCGGCGAAGCCTCCGCCGCGATCGACCTGGCGCTGGAGCTCGGGGCCTTCAGGTTCAACACCGGGAGGCTCATCCTCAGGGGCAGGGCGGTCGAGAACCGGCGTTCCCTGGAACTGAACGAGCGGGCCGAGCGCGAGTTCCTGCGGCTGCTGACGCGAAGGGAGGCCGAGATCTCCGGCCGGAGCGCGGGGACGTCCGGCCGCGGGATGGAGATGTGCTTCCGTCCCTTCACCTTCGAGGAGCAGGTCCGTTCCGAGGCGGCGGAGCCATCGGGCACGCTGACGATCCTCCCCGACGGCAGGGTGAGCGCCTCCGCCGCGGGGGATGCGGTCTGCGCCGATCTGAGGACCCACACCGTGAAGGAAGCCTGGCGGTCCTACCTGAGGGCGCGCCAGGGGACTTGGGTTGAGGAGATATGGGCCGGCCTGTGTCTTGGGCCGGCTACCCGGTCCTAGGCCGGGATTGAAGGAGACAGCATGAAAGACAAGAAGACCGTGACGGATACGAAGGCGAAGGCCGGCAAGAAGCCCGTGTGGCAGACCCCGTGTCTGGAAGAGGTCACCGAGCGGGTGATGGCCCAGCCCTACATCCGGTTCACGTGACGCGTCAGAGGGGGGCCGCGGTGGGCGACTACCGCGCCCCCCTCTTTGTCGCCTGGCAGCTCACCAACCGCTGCCGGTGCCGCTGTCTCCATTGCTGCGAGGATTCCGGACCGGGCCGGGGGACGCGGATAGGCGGCTCCTGGCCAGAGGAACTTTCCAGGAAGGAAAGCCTCAGAATCGCGCGCGACTGCGTCGCGTGCGGGATTGCCTACGTCGCCTTCGGCGGCGGGGAGCCCATGGAGGTCGCGCACTTCTGGGACCTCCTCGAAGTCCTGTCCAAGGGCGGGGTCTCCCTCAAGATCGAGACGACCGGCGAGAACATCGGCCGCCCGGCCGCGCGTCGCCTGGCTTTGCTAGGGGTCTCTTCCATCCAGGTCAGCCTCGACGGCCCTACGGCCGCGGTCCACGAAGCCCTGCGGCCCGGCGCGAGCTTCAGGCGAGCCTTGGCCGCGGTGCGGCTCCTGGCCAGCCACGGCGTCGGGCCCGAGGTCGTCTTCATCCCGACCAGGCTCAATGTGCGGCTCGCCGGCAAGGTCTATGACATCGCGGCCAAGGCCGGCGCCAGGGTCTTCGCCACGGGGCCTCTGATGCGGCTGGGCCGCGGCGCCCGAGCCTGGGCGACGCTGGCGCCGAGCGCTTCGCAATGGGCGCGAGCCGTCAAGGCCTTGAAGGCGCGGGCGGCGCGTCCGTCCGGCGGGCCCAAGCTCTCGGTGTATCCCTTCGGCGTCCAGCGCGAGATCGCCGCGCGCCTGGAGCGCCCCCAAGCCATGGTCTTGATCGCTCCCGACGGGAAGGTGAAGCTCTTGAACGCCCTCCCCTACGCTCCCGCGGACCTGCGGCGCCACACCACGGCCGAAGCGTGGAGCCGGTGCCTCAAGGCTTGGCGGAACCCTGAGGTCCGCGGATTCTGCCGCAGGGCCGTCCAGGACCCGTCGCTCCTGGCCCACGCCAACGAATGCTGGGGACCGTGTTGACACCGGGCTTGCCACTCGCTATCATGCATGGGCACGGAGGTGCTCCTTATGTGCTCGAAATTCGCGGGCGTGATCAGCCATGTCGGACTGAGCCTGGGCATCCTGTCCATGCTCTTGGCGGCGGTGGCGAGGCTCTCCTGTTGGGCGCCGTTGACCCTCGGCCCCCGGAGCTTCGCGGCGGCTTCGGCGCTGATGCTGCTGCTCTCCATCGCGGTCAACACCTACAAGCGCGACGGCGACGCGCCTCGCTAGGAACGTTGGCCGCGGCCTGCCTCGCTCTCCTCGCAGCGGCGCTCGCGGGGGCGGCCGGGCATCCTGAGGCCCAGCCGATCTTCGCCGTCGAGGAGTCTCGGTCCGACCGGGCGGTTCCCATCGACCATGTCTGCTCCAACGAGCCCGACAAAGAGATGCTCTCGGATCTGGCCGAGTTCTTCAATGAGGTACGCTCCATCGACCGGGAGCTCTCCGGCGCCCTGGGCCGCGGGCCCAGGGGCCGCAGGACCCGCGACCTGCGCGCCCGGCGCGCCAAGGCGGTGGGGGCGGTCGCGGCGGCCGGAGAGTCCCACTTCGGGAGCTTCGGGGCGCAGATGTGCGTGGCGAGGGTCCTCCTGAGCCTGGGGGAGCCCAAGGCTGCCTTGCCCGCCGCGCGGCGGGCCGTGGAGCTCGCGCCGCAGGACGTGGCGGCGCTCATCCTGCGCGGGATGGCGTCCCTGCGCAGCGGCGACCGCAGGCAGGCCGCCCGGGACGCGCGGGCCATCCTGGAGAAGAGCCCGGACAACAAGGGCGCCTCGGACCTCTACCGGCTCGCCACGGGGCGGGAATTCAAGTTACGGCCCTGAGCGCCGGCGGCAGGTCTCGAAGAGGGGGGCGACCTCTCCCAGGCGGCCCGCGCGCTCCAACTCGCCGAGCGAGAACAGGATGACTCCTCCGGATGGCGGGGCCAGGGCGGCCTCGACCGCGGCCTTGAGCCCCTCGGCCGTGAGCGGATGCTCCTGGTCCCCGACGAAGACGACGGGCCAGACAGGCTTGCCGGCGTCCCGGCTGATCTGGGAGACCGCGGAGGAGATCCAGGAGGCCGGCCGAGCAATCAGGACATGGTAGGTCATGGGCGAGACCGCGTCGGCCCATCCTCCCAGCAGGCGGTGGTCCTGGCCCAGTATCTCCAAGACGGCGCCGTGCCGCTCATCCCGCGACCACGGGACCGCGAAGAAGCCCACCATGGTCCCGGGCTTGGCCGCTGTCACGGCTCGGCGCACCTCGCGCACGAGCCCGGCGATGCTGCCGGTCTTGAACCGGGTCCATTCATCCTTCTTGTTCGCGAGGATCCAGTGGGCCTTCTCGCGCACGGGAAGTCCTTCGGGGGTCTCGATGCCGGTCTCCTTCAGGAAGCGCCGAAGACACGCCGCGCAGAAGCAGGTCTGCTCGAGGTGGGGCCTGGGCGCCTCCCAGTGCCCGGGATAGCGGATGAAGTCGAGCCAGACCCCGTCGAGCTCATATCGGGAGACGAGCTTGCGGGCGCGCTTGACGATGTCGGCCCGCAGCCATCCTTGTGAGGGGCACACCCCGGCGTACCACTTGACCTTGGCTATGCGCTGGCCGACATCGTTGACGGGCCGGCTCTCGGGCCGTTCCCTCCAGTAGCGCTCCCCGACGAAGCAGCCCAGCTCCGCGAAGATGCGGATGCCGTGGCCGCGCAGGGCCTTGCGCACCTCGGGGTCCTGGTAGCCGCCGAACACGGCGTTGACGCCCCAGGAGGACAGGGTCCGGGCCGCCTGGGCAGGGGGCCGGCCCCGGAAGAAGGCGGACTTGGGGTCGAAGCCGTAGACGGCGCAGACGAGTCCGCCTCCGCTGACGTCAGCGGAGGCGCAAGGCTGGTCGGTGAGAAGGATGCATGAGGCGGTGAGCATGATGAAACGGAACGGCAAACCTTTACGCCCGGAAAGGATTTTCAATGCTTGAAATGCCTCACTCCCGTGAACACCAGCGCCATGTTCTTCGAGTCGCAGAAGGCCGCGGCGTCCTTGTCCTCGGCCGAGCCGCCGGACTCGATGATGGCGGTGATGCCGGCGGCATGCGCCTCCTGGACGTGCTCGACCGAAAGGGTGCCGTCCGTGGCCAGGGCCAGGGGCAGGCCGGCCGGCAGGATGGGGTGGCGCTCCTGGCTCTTGGCCAGGGCGAGGCTGATGGCGTCGAGCCGGGAGGTCTGGCCGGAGCCGATGCCGATGGTGGCCGAGCCTCGGCAGACCACGGCCGCGTGCGTGCGCGCGTGCTTGGCCACGAGCCAGGCCAGGCGCAGGGACTTGAGCTCGGCCTCGTCGGGAGGCCTGCGGGAGACGGTCTTCAATTCGCCGAAAAGGGGCTGGTTGTCGCGGTCCTGGACCAGCATGCCGCCCGCGACGGCCTGGAAGTCGATCTCGTGGGCCGAAACCACGGTCTGCGGCAGGGTGACGAGGCGGATGTCCTTCTTGGTCTTGAGGACGTCGAGGGCTTTCTGGGAGAACGCGGGGGCCGCGATGCAGGTGACGTACTCCTGGGCGAAGAAGACCGCCGCGTCTTCGGGGAGCTCCCGGTTGACCGCCGCCGTGCCCCGGAACCCCCCGCGCGGGTCCGAGCGGTAGGCTATCTTGGCCGCCTCGGCCAGGGATTCGGCGGCCGCGACGCCGGAGGGCACCGAGTGCTTGACGATGACGCAGGCAGGGGACTCGAGCTCGTTGGCCAGCTCCCAGGCGATTTCGAGGTCGAGGCAGTGGTTGTAGGAGAGGGCCTTGCCGTAGACGTGCCGGGCCGCGTTGATGCCGCGGGGCCGGGCGCCGCTCACGGCATACAGGGCTCCTTGCTGCTGGGGGTTCTCGCCGTAAGGGAATTCCAGCGCCTTCTTCAAGCCGATGACCAGCTCGTCGGGCAGGCGGTCCCATCCGCCGCCCAAGTACTGCGCCACCGTGGTGTCGTAGTACGCCAGGTAGTGGAAGGCCTTGGAGGCCAGGGCCCGCCGCCGGTCAGGCTGGACCTCGCCGCATTGGCGCAGGGAGTCGACCACGGGCGCGTAGTCGTCCGGGTCGCAGAGGGGGATGACGTGCCGGAAGTTCCGGGCCGCGGCGCGCAGGACGGCGGCGGAGCCGACGTCGAGGTAGCCCAGCATCTCGGCCTGGGAGAGGTCCCTTTCCGCCGTGATCTCCGCCAAGGGATAGAGGTTGACCGCCACCAGGTCCACGGGCACGGCTTTGCGGCGCTCGAGCTCGTGCATGTGGCCCGGATGGTCGCGGTCCGCCGCGACCCCGATGAGCAACCTGGGGTGCAGGAGCCCCAGGGTCCCTTCGAGCACGTCGGGAGCGCCGGCGACGTCCTGGGGCTGAAGGACCTCGAGCTCGGACTGCTTGAGGGCCGTGTAGGTGGCGCCGGATGAGACGACCTTGAACCCCAAGGAAGCCAGCGCGTAGGCCAACTCCACGATCCCGGTCTTGTCCGTGACGTTGAGGATGGCGTGCTTCATCCGCTTGCCTCCCCCACGGGGAGGCAAGCAGGCGTGGGGGCTGAGCGCCGTTTCATTTGATAAGCCTCATGAACTCCTCTTCCGTCAGAATCTTCACCCCTAGGCTCTTCGCCTTGGTCAGCTTCGACCCCGGCTCCGTTCCCGCCACCACGAAGCTGGTCTTGGACGAGACCGAGGAGGATGTCTTGCCGCCGAGCTCCTTGACCTTGGCCGAGGCCTCCTCGCGGGTCATGGAGCCGAGTCCCCCCGTGAAAACGAAGGATTTCCCGTGCAGCGGCAGGCCCGTCGTCTCCTTCTTCGGCATCTTCTTGAAGTTCAGGCCCGCATCCTTGAGCCTGTCGAGCAGCCGGCGCACCTCCGGTGCGCCGAAAAAGGACGCGATGGACGCCGCGACCACGGCCCCGACCTCCGGGATCTTCTGGAGCTCATCGGCCGAGGCCCGGGCGAGCTCGGAGAGCCCGTAGAGCTCGGCGAGGGTCTCGGCCGTCTTCTCGCCCACGTGCCGGATGCCCAGGCCGAAGACAAGCTCCGCGAGCCGGCGTTTTCGGCTCGCGGGAATCTGTTTCAACAGGTTCTCCGCTTTCTTCTCCGCAAAAAGCTCCAGCCCGAGCAGGTCTTCCATGGTCAGGGTGTAGATGTCCGAGATGTCCTTGATCCTGCCCGAATCCACCAGCTGGTCCACCACGGCCTCGCCGAACCCTTCGATGTCGAGGGCGTCGCGGGACGCGAAGTGGAGGAGGCTGCGCTTGATCTGCGCCGGGCAGGAGGGGTTGGCGCAGCGGTAGGCTACGGCCTCACCTTCCTTGACCACCTCGGCCCCGCACGCCGGGCAGGCCTTGGGCGGCGCCACCGGCGTCTCCTTGCCGGTGCGGCTCTCAGCCACGACCCGCACCACCTTGGGGATGACCTCGCCCGCCCGCTCGATGACGACCTCGTCGCCGACCTTGAGGCCGAGGCGGCCGACCTCGTCGAAGTTGTGGAGCGAGACCGAGCTGATGGTGACCCCGGCGCACCAGACGGGCTTGACCTTGGCGACCGGCGTGACCGCTCCGGTCCTGCCCACCGAGAAGACCACCTCCTCCACCCGGCTCAAGGCCTTGCTCGCCGGGTACTTGAACGCCACGGCCCAGCGGGGGCATTTTGCCGTCGTCCCCAGGCGCTTCTGGAGGGCCAGGGAGTCCACCTTGACCACGAGCCCGTCCACGGCGAAGGCAAGCTCCGGCAGGTTTACCTGCCGGAACTCATTATAGAGGCGCAGGACGTCGTCGACGTCGTCCGCCTTCCAGCGCAGCGAACAGACGGGGATGCCCATGAGCGCGAGGGCCTTCAGGTAGCCTTCGTGGGTCTCAGGCTTCGAAGGCCCCTCCCAAAGGCCCAATGAATGAGCGTAGAACTTCAACCGCCTGGCGGCGGTTGTCTTGGCATCCTTCTGTCTCAGGGACCCCGCGGCGCAGTTCCTCGGGTTGACGAAGGGCTCGCGGCCGGCTCGCTCCTGGGCCTCGTTGACCAGGTCGAAGTCCGCGTGGTCGATGAAGACCTCGCCCCGCGCCTCGAGCCGCTCGGGCACGGGCCCTTGGAGGACCAGCGGGATGGAGCGGATGGCGCGGACATTGGCGGTCACGTCCTCGCCCGTGGTCCCGTCGCCCCGGGTGGCGGCGCGGACCAGCCTTCCCTTCTCGTAGGTCAGGGCGCAGGAAAGGCCGTCGATCTTGGGCTCGATGACGAACTCGGGCCTCTCGGAGCGCCCAAGCCCCTTGAAGACCCGGCCGGCCCATTCCCGGAACTCCTCTTCCGAGGCCGCGTTCTCCAGGGAGAGCATGGCCGCGGCGTGGGTCACGGGCTTGAAATCCGCGCTGGCGGCGCCGCCGACCCGCTGGGTCGGGGAATCCGGGGTGACGCTCTCGGGATGCGCGGCTTCCAGGTCCTTCAAGGCGCGCACCAAGGCGTCGTACTCCGCGTCCGAGACCACGGGCTTGTCCAAGACGTAGTAGCGCCGGTCGTGCTCGCGGATCTCGCGGCGCAGGCGCTCGAGTTCGGCTTGGACGCCCTTGGGGGTCATGGCGGCGCAGGCGTCCGGCCGTCCTTGATCTTGTCCAGGATGCCGTTGATGAAGCGGGATGAGTCCTCGGTGGAGAACTTCTTCACGATCTCGATGGCTTCGTTGATGATCACGCCGGGAGGGGTTTCCGGGCAGCGGATGAGCTCGTAGGAGGCCAGGCGCAGGACGTTGCGGTCCACGGCGGCCATCCTGGCGACGTCCCAGTTCTTGGCGACCTCGCCGATGCGGCGGTCGAGCTCGTCGCGCTCGCGCAGGGCGCCGTCGAAGAGCCGGCGGGCGAACTCCAAGGTCTTGTCGTCGTCCACCCCGCGGCAGGCCGCGGCGAAGGCCGATTCCTCCCTGAGGCCGCACTCGGCAAGATAGAGTGCGTGCAGGGCGTTCTCGCGCGCTTGCCTTCTGCGTCCCATGTGGTTGACCGTGAAAGAGCCGTCGGGATTCTAGCAAATGGCGGGCACTTCTTGCGGCGGAGCGAGGCGGTTTCAGAACTTCCCCATCCCGCTGTTTGGGGATGGGGAAGGAAGGAGATGGTGCCCCAAAAGAAAGAAGAAGGTAACGGAGAGGGGATTTTTGGCAGGGGCTTGAAATAGAGCCTGCCTCCGTCGTAAAGTGTCTTTGTAG
>JACQWX010000055.1 GCA_016209035.1 Elusimicrobiota bacterium
CACCGGACGAGAAGCAGCGGCAAGCCTACGAACTTATGGAGAACATCGAAGTGTAGACAGTAACGGCGAAGTCGACTTTTGGCAGATCTTCTGAAATTATCAGGAAATCTCTTGAAAGTCGGCGGGGAACTTCAGTCTAATATCTACCCTAGTCGCATTTCAGCAAAATGACACTGATGTAACAGATAGGTAACATATCACGCCGTCTGAGAATGTGGCAAGAAAACATGAAATACCGAGCCTTTCCCAACCGTGCTTTCGACCCAGATCCTGCCGTTATGTCTGTTCACAGCGGCCTTGGCGATGGCCAGGCCCAACCCGGAGCCAGGGACGCGGGTGCGGCCGCTCTGGGAGGCGGGCTCCGCGGCCTGGGGAGCGCGATAGAACTTGGTGAAGATGAGCTCCTGGTTCTCGGGCGCGATGCCTGGCCCGGTGTCCGACACAGCGATTTCAGCGCCCTCGGGACCCGGGGAGACCTGGATGGCCACGGCGCCGCCCCTGGGGGTGTACTTGAGCGCGTTCGACACGAGGTTGGAGAGGACGCGGCGGATGAGTTCGCGGTCCGCGCGCACGCGGACCCGCGGGCCCATGGGCCCCTGGCCCAGGGGCGCCAGGAGCTTTAGGCCGTTGGAGCGCGCGGCCGGGCCGTAGAGCCTGACTGCCTCGGCGACCATCTCGCCGAGGTCGAGGTCCGTCAGGGCGAGCGGCGGGGGGGAATCGCTGGCCAGGAGGGTGAGGGCGTCCCCGAGCGAGGTCTCCATCTGCCGCACGGTGTCGGACATCACGGCCAAGGCCTCGGAGCGCTCGGCCGCCGAATCGCCCGCCGGGGTCTCCATGAGCTCGATGTAGCCCTTCAAGCCGCTGAGCGGGGTCTTGAGCTCGTGGGACAGGGTGCTCAAGAGGTCCTCCTTTGAGCGGATGGACTCGCGGATGCGGCCGGCCATGGCGTTGAACCTCTCGCCGAGCTCTCCGAGCTCGTCGGCCGGGCCGGCCGGCACCGCCGCGTCGAGGTCGCCGGACGCCAGGGCCGTGGTGGCCCTTGAGAGCTCGGCGACCGGCCGCGAGAGCACGCGGCCGAGCAGGAAGGAGCCGATGAGCCCCAGGCCCATGCCGCACGTGGCGATGAGCAGGGTCTGCAGGGCCATGGCCCGGCGGGCGGAGGCGATAGACTCGTCGAGGATGGTTTTGGAGAAGCCCAGCTGGACCATGAAGGTCGAGGGAGGCAGCGTGGTCTTGGCCTCGCGCCGGACGACCTGGGGGAAGGCTTCGGGGGGCACGGCTGGCGCTCGGCCTCCGGCCTCGGGCGGCGTGGACCTCGTCGTCGTCGACGACGAGCCTCAGGACATGTCGGCCTCCACTTTCCTCCAGGTCCTGCGCCAGAGCGAGGCCGGCCGGAAGGCCCCGGTGATGGTCCTGAGTTCCAAGAGGAGCGAGGACGCCCTGTTGGCTGCCTTCGAGCTCGGCGCTGAGGACTACCTGGAGAAGCCTTGCGACCCGAGGGAGTTCGCGGCCCGGGCCCGGGCCGTCCTGCGCAGGCGCTCCGAGAGGACGGAGCATTGGGGGAGCAGCCTGAACCTCGCCGGCATCGGGATCGACCCGAGCCAGCGGCGCTGCGAGGTCGAGGGCCGGCGCGTCTCCCTGCAGCCGAGGGAGTTCGAGCTCCTGGAGATTCTCATGCGCAAGGACGGCCGGGTCTTGAGCCGCGGATACCTGCTCGAGACCGTGTGGGGCATGGCCTCGGAGGCCGACACCCGGGCCGTGGACGTGGTGGTGAGCCGCCTGCGCAGGAAGCTCGGGAGGCGCTCGGCCCGCCTCATCGAGACCGTATCCAAGCTGGGGTACTGCTTCCGCAGGGACTTAGGCAGGCCGCGGCGCTGATCGGCCTGAGTCGCTATCGGGGAGGTTCTGGCAGGTACTCGAGGTCGAAGCGATGGAGCTCCGCCGGGTTTTCCGCGGCCAGCCACAGATGACGGCCGTCCACGGCCAGGCCCGTGACCCTCGCGTTGGGCGCGAGCCATGCCGAGAGGTCGATCGAGCCGGAGGCTGTCAGGACCCCGCCGGTCCGGAAGAGCCGGACCTTGCGCGTGAGCGCGTCGAAGACCCACAAGGCCCCGTCGGCGGCGTGCAGGCCGACCGGGTCCATGGCCGGCAGGGTATGCTGGGCCACCGGGAAGAGGGCCTGGGCACGGGAGTCCCGGCTCATGGCGTTCTGGGTGACCGTGCCGGTGCGGCCGTCGAGGGCCCAGAGATGGGCGCCGTCCCAGTCGAGCGCGAGGGGTCTGCTGTCCGGGTTGGAATAGACCGACTCGACGCTGAAGGGGGGCTCGGGGCCATGGCGGAGGATGCGTCCGGTCCCTCCGTCGGAGCTCCACAGGCAGCCCGCTCCGAGAGCCAGGCCGTCGACCGAGGGGTTGGGGAACTGGTGGATGCCCTTCTCCTTGAGGGCCGACCCCGAGGACTCGAAGAGGAAGAGCAAGCCGCGCCTCGGGTCGATGGCATAGAGCCTGCCGTCCTTGACCGTCAACGAGGAGGTCGCGGCGAACGGCAGAGGATAGGCCCGGTGGACCTTGCCGCGGGTCGTGGCCCGCCAGCCCCACCATCCCAGAACGGCCAGGACCGCGGCGGCGCAGGCCGCTGCTGATAGAAGGAGGAGCCGGCGGTCCCCGGGAGCGGAGGGCTCGGCGGCGGAGGGAGGGGCGGCTGAAGGAGTCGCGATGCAAGGACGGGCGACCGGAGGCTCCTCGGCCGCGGGCGCGGGGGGTCGAGGGAGGCGCGGCGGCGCGGTCGTCCCGTCTCCGCCAGGCGGAGACGGGACAGTCCCTTCCTTTGACTGATAGGAATGGGACGAGGCCGGCGGCAGGTCCTCGGGCTCGTCGGCGCTAGCCGGGTCCAGGGCGGAGCGTTCGAGCGTGACGCGGGAGGCCCTGAAGCGGAAATCCTCGAGCACCCGCTCGAGGTCAGCGGCCGGGTCGTTTCCCATCTGGTCGGTCGGACCTGAGGCCGAGGCGCGCCTTGGCCTGGGCCACCTGGGCGGCCAGGTCGGCCGCGGCTTCGGCCTTGAGCCGCTCGATGGCGGCGCGCTTGCTCCGGTAGGCGCGGAGCAGCTTGAGGCTCGCCGCCTTGAGACGCGCCTCGGCCCGGCCCACGGCCTCCTCGCGCTCTGCCACGCGCGCCATGAGGGCGGCCTCCCGCTCCATCAGTTCCCGGCCGCGCGACCAGAGCTCACCCTCCCTGGCCGCGCACCCCTCCTTGATCCTCGCGGCTTCCTGACGTAGGCTCTGCGCGTCGCGGTGCGCCGCCTCGACGGAGCGCAGCTGCGACTCGAGGCGGTCGCGCTCTTCGCGCAGGGAGCGCTCGGCCGCAGAGTCCTTGGCCTGGCGCGGGCGGCTGGCGGCCTCGGCCTTGAGCCGCTCGAGGGAGGCCTCGGCCGCGGCGAGTTCCTTCAGCGCACGGGCGGCCGTCTCCTGTGCCTGGGCGGCGGCCTCGCGGGCTCGGGCGAGCTCCCGCTTGGCCTCCTCGCTTGAGGACTTGAGCAGTTCCTTCCCTTCCTTCCACGCCGCTTCGAGCCCCACGAAATGCTTGGCCTGCTGGTCGCGGGACTCCTGGGCGCGGCGCAGGTCGTCCTGGGTCTCCCGCAAGTCCTTGCGCAATTCCTCGTCCGAGACGGCCTCCTCGGCCTGCGCGCGCCACTGGGCGACCTGCCGGTCGAGGAATGCCTTGTCCCTGGCCCAAGCCTCCTCGACGGACTTGAGCCTGGCCTCCAAGGCGGCCTGGAGGCTTTGAACGCGCTCCGCGGCCTTGCGCTCGGCCTCTTTCTCGATGCGGGCGATCTCGACGACGAGCTCGGCTTTCTGGGTCGCGCAGAAGCGCTCGAACTCCGTCTCGCGGTCGGCTAGGCTCGTCTCCTTGGAGCGGATCTTGGACTCGACGAGGCTCAGGGCATCCAGCCGGCTGCGGTAGTCGGTCTCAAGCTCCTGGCGGCGCTTGGAGTACTCCTCGTCGAGGCGGGCGGCGGACTGCTGGGCGCGCTCTCGCGCCTCGGCCAGGCGCCCCTCGTGCTCGCGCTGGCGGGCGGCGGCCTTGGCCGCGTATTCCTCGTCGAGTTGGGACCGCCGCAGGCGCAGGGCCTCCTCGGCGTGGGCGCGCTCGAGCTCGAGTTGGGACTTGAATTCCTCCTCCGCCTTGATCCGCATCCTGAGCTCCCACTCGGCCTTCCGAAGGAGCTCGGCGTTGAGCTTTTCGAGGGAGCTCAGGCGCTCGAGCGCCCAGCGCAGGGCCATCCTCGCGGTCTCGATGTTGGCGATGTCGTCGACGCGGGTGATGTCGAAGGGGGCTTCGTCCTTCTCGGGGCGCTCGCTCATGGTCCTTGGCCGCAGCCTCGCGGGCGGGCCGGCCCCAGGGATATAGCACTCCCGTATTACATTTTCAAGACGGCGTCCGGGCCTTTCAGCGGCCCCGAGGCGTCTTGAGGATGGAGTTGATCCGGCTCACGAGGACCTTGGGGCTGACGGGCTTGAATAGGTAGTCCTCGGCGCCGAGGTCGAGCCCGCGGACCCTTGAGGCGATCTCGCGGGCCTCGCCGGTCAGGATGATGACCGGGATGTGCCTGGTCCGGCTGTCGGCCTTCAGCCGCCGGCAGACGTCGTGGCCTCCCATGTCGGGGAGGTTGATGTCGAGGATGACGAGGTCCGGCTTCTCTCGGCACGCGAGGTCCAGGGCGGCGCCGCCCGTGAGGCAGGAGATGAACTCGAAGCCTTCGGCGCGCATGGCGTGGCCGAGCATGTTCTGCACCAAGGAGTCGTCCTCGACGGCCATGATCCGGTACATTGCGTTGCACTCAGATTATAGGATTTTTCCCATCGGGGAAATGTTACAGTGTGGTGACGGGCCTGTAACATCGGGGATATTGAACCTCAATGATGCGCTATTTGCGTAAAAGATGTTCGGCAACGGATGGGAACCTCCGACGGAGCACCTGATGGACTTTCGCGTTGAATGGCGTTGGACACAAACCTACTTAAAAAGTA
>JACQWX010000056.1 GCA_016209035.1 Elusimicrobiota bacterium
CATATGGCCAAGCCGAGTCAAGCGCAAACTGCAAGGGATTTGCGGCTTTCCAGAGGATTCCTTGCAGTTCAGGTGAGGATGAGAGGGAGCGCCGGAAGCGTCACCGACGGAGGAAGGTCAAACTTCCCGAGCAGAAACTACCACAGGATTCCTCGCCGCCCGTCTATGAGATCACCGACAGCGGCCTCGTGCCGGTCGCTCCGTCGAAGGCGGCGGAGCCCCCTCGTAGGCCCGTGTTCGGGAGCATCCTGATCCAGATCTCCCTTGTCGCCGCGCTCCTGGCGTACTTCTTGGACGGGAAGGAGTGGTACGCGGCCGCGGAGCGCTACCTTGATGAGCGCGCCAGGGCCCGGATGCTCGAGCCGTACCGTGCCTGGGCCTCCAGGCATCCTCAGACCTACGAGGACGTGGCGGCGAGCGGCGCCGGCTTCATCGGGAAGGCCGTGAGCTGGGATTTCGCCGTGGACCTCTCATCGGGAGAGGCCTCCTATTACTGCGAGGGGGACCTGATGAAGAAGGTCGCTTGGACCGCGGTGGACCCGAGGCTCCGCGAGAAGGCGGCAGGCGGGCTGCCGGTTCAAGCCCTCGCTCGCATCGAGGGGACCCAGGGGGACCTGCCGTTCCTGACCGCGCTCGAGGTCCGCTAGCGCCGGCCGCAGCGCTACGCCTCCTGGAGCGGGGCTGGGCCATTTCCACGGCCTAAAAAAGTATAATGGTATCGCCATGGGGGAAATCAGAGTCAAGGTGCGCCTGGACAACGCGACTGATGTTCGCATTAGGGACAGGGGAAAGGCGGGCAAACAAAAGATCAGGACCGCGGAAGTCGAGGCTGTCGTCGACACTGGGGCGGTCATGATTCTATTGCCCCAAGATCTGGTCGAGGCGCTGGGCCTGGTCAAGACCGACAGGGCAATCGTCACTCTAGCGAACGAGCAAAAAATCGAGATGGATCAGGCTGGAGACATCCTTCTGACGGTATGTGGACGGACCATGACGACGGACTGCTTGATCGGTCCGTTGGGTTGCGAACCCCTGATTGGGCAATTGGTTTTGGAACGGCTTGACTTGCTCCCTGATCCCCTCAAACACGCTCTCACTCCAAGGCCGGAGTCCCCCTATCTGCCCACCCTGAAGTTGAAGGGTTTTGGGATGGGCGCCCCGGACCCGTCCTAGGCGACCTTCGTCACGGATCGCCGCACGACCTATTGACCCCGCCCCGACATCGTTTTTCTCGGAGCGTTGGACCCCGCTGTTCATTAAGGTTATACTGGCCTCGTGAGCGAAGAGCCGGGCCCGCCAGTCTATGCCCGGAGATCGGGCTCGGTCAAGGAACGGAACTTCACCTCGCTGACGATCACTCCATTGACGAATCCGCCTCCCGTCATGGGAAGAGAGCATGGCCCATAACATTATCCTTGTCAAGGATAATCCTCTCCACGGATAACAAAGCTAAAGCAGACCGTCGGAGAGGTCAGGCCGGAGGAGGGCCTTCCCGGCGGGGGGACCGACGGAACGTAAGGGTCAGAAGGCGGCGTTGCCCGGGGTCCTCGGGAACGGGATGACGTCCCGGATGTTGGCCATGCCGGTCAGGTATTGAATGGTGCGCTCGAGGCCCAGGCCGAAGCCCGCGTGCGGCACCGTGCCGTAGCGCCGCAGGTCCCGGTACCAGCCGTAGGCGGCCTTGTCGAGCTTCATCTCCGAAAGCCGGCGGTCGAGGACATCGAGCCTCTCCTCGCGCTGGGAGCCGCCGATGATCTCGCCGATGCCGGGCACGAGCACGTCCATGGCGGCCACGGTGCGGCCGTCGTCGTTCATGCGCATGTAGAAGGCCTTGATAGCCTTGGGGTAGTCCATGACCACCACCGGCCGCTTGACGAGCTCCTCGGTGAGGTAGCGCTCGTGCTCGGTCTGCAGGTCGATGCCCCATGAGACGGGGTACTGGAAGGCCTTGCCGGATCTCTCCAGCGCCTTGATCGCGTCGTCGTAGCTCATGCGCTCGAAGCTGGCCTTGAGGAAGCTTTCGATGCGATGGACGCACCCCTTGTCCACGCGCTCGGCGAAGAACTTCATGTCGTCGGGCCGTTCCTTGAGCACGGCCTCGAAGACGTACTTGAGGAATTCCTCGGCCAGGGAGGCGTCGGCCGAGAGGTCCGCGAAGGCGATCTCCGGCTCGATCATCCAGAACTCGGCGAGGTGGCGCGGCGTGGTCGAGTACTCGGCGCGGAAGGTCGGGCCGAAGGTGTAGACCTTGGCGAGGGCCAGGCAGTAGGTCTCCACGTTGAGCTGCCCCGACACGGTGAGGAACGAGGACCTGCCGAAGAAGTCCTTGGAGTCGTCCACCTCCCCCTCGGCCGTGCGCGGAAGGTTGGCCAGGTCCAAGGTCGAGACCCGGAACATGGCGCCCGCGCCCTCGCAGTCCGCGGCCGTGATGATGGGAGTGTGGACCCAGTAGAACCCGCGCTCGTGGTAGAAGCGGTGGATGGCCATGCACAGGCAGTGCCTCACGCGCGCGACCGCGCCGAAGGTGTTGGTGCGGACCCGCAGGTGCGCGACCTCTCTCAAGTACTCGAAGGTGTGCTTCTTGGGGGAGATGGGGTAGGTCTCGGGGTCCTCGACCCAGCCCACGACCTCGATCTTCTCCGCGAAGAGCTCGACCGCCTGCCCGGCGGCCGGGGACTTGGCCAGCGACCCTTGCGCGCGGATGGCGCAGCCGGCCGTGAGCTTCATGACGTCGCAGGAGTAGTTGGCGAGGCCCTTGGGGGCCACGACCTGGATGGCGTCGAAGCAGGAGCCGTCGTGCAGGTGGACGAAGGAGACCCCGGCCTTGGAGTCCCGGCGGGAGCGGACCCAGCCTTGGACCGCGACCTTCTCCCCGAGGGGGGCCTTGCCGGACAGGGCATCGACGACGGAAACGATATCCATGGGACGAGAGTCTACAATTTTCGCGGGGAGAAGAAACTAGGGCCCGCCGGTCAGAGCTTCGACTCGACGCTTTCCGCCAGGTCGCGGATGTCGCGGGGGAGCTTGAGCTCCCTTCGGATGGTCCTGCAGGCGGACCGCAATGCCCGCTGTTCCCCGAGCATGAGGGCATCGTCGAGCTGCGCGGCGGAAAAGGAGTCCAGGTACTCCAGCTTGTCTTCCAGGCGTCGGCGCTCGGAGAGCGAGAGGGAATCGGCCTTCTCCGCCAGGGACACGACGGTCTTCGCCGCCCGTTCGATGTCCCAAGAGTCGGGTCGGCCCGCGGCGGCCGGCGCAGGCAGCGGGCTTCCCGGCTGCTGGGCCTTGGCGACGTAGTCGAGGACGTAGGTGTAGTCGCGGCCGGTCCGAATGACCTCTGAGCCGATGACCGTGAGGCCCGCGCTGTTGAAGGCCGCGGTCTTCTCCTGCATGGCGGTCTCGGCTTCGCTCTCGAAGGAGAAGGTCTCGGCCGCCTGGTAGGTCTTGACGACCGCGGAGGGATAGACGGCGCCGCCCTGGTAGATGTTGCGCACCAGGTAGTCGACGCTGTAGGAGTAGTCCCGGTTGACCTTGCGGCTGAACCCCTGGACCGCGGCCAGCCCGGCCTGGCTGAACACGGGCAGCTTCTCCCTGGCGGCTTTGACGGCTTCGTCTTCGAAGGAGAAAGTCTCGCGGCTGTCGTAGCGGCCGGAGGAATACAGGGGCCGCGGCCCGTACTTGTTGGTCCTGACCACGTATTCGAGTTCCACCGAGTAGTCTCGGTCCGGCCTCCTGACCGCCTTCCCTCTCAGGACCGGCACGCCCGCCTGGCTGAACTGGCTCGAGAAGCCCGCCACCGCGGCCTCGGCCTCGCTCTCGAAGTCGAACTTGCCGCCCGCGTACTTCTCGAACCGCACCTCGTACTGCTGGGTGGGCCGCAGCGCGTTGGGCACGAGGAAGTCCACCGCGAAGGAGTGGTCCCTGCCGGCGTCGAAGAGGTAGGAGTTGAGGACAGGGAGGCCCGCGTTCCTGAGATTCGCCGCGGCCGAGCCCATGGCCTCCTCGGCGTCGCTCTCACGCCAGTAGGCGGCCGGGCTTCTGTAGGTCTGCAGGAGCGCGGCCGGAGGCATCTGCGTCCCGTGCGCCACGGTCGGGACATAGTCGATGGCGAAGGTCCAGCGGCGGTTGGGCTTCTGGAAGGCCCTGCCTCCCAGGACCGTGACTCCGGCGTTGCGCAGGGCCGCGAGCCGCTCATCGAGAGCGGGCTTGGCGTCGCTCTCGAAGGTGAATTCCTCGTCCGTCGCGTAGGTCGCGATGTCGATGGGCTGGGGCGGTTGGGGCGCGGGCCTTTCGTAGCCGGGAGGAGCGTTGATCTCCAATTGCCCGAGGGCTTGCGAGCGCAGGTTCTCCAGGCTCGGCATGCGCGCAAGAGCCGGGAGAGCGAGCGCCAGGATCGGGATAGCCGCGAACAAGGACTTGGTCATGGAGACCTCCCTGAGATTCCGCCCATAGATTGTATCACAACTTCGGACCCAGGGAACATCCTGGGACTGGTCCTAGGCGGGGATAGGGCCAATTCCAGCGGTTTTTCAGGCTCTTCGGCCCATACGGCATCAAGGCGGGTTGCGGTATCATGGGCATAGCCCTATGAAACATCATCCCTTTACCCGTTGTCTAGCCGCTTTCCTGGCGGCCGCCATCATCCTCGAATGCCCCGGTCCAGAGGCTTTTGCAGCAGGGTTCCAGGCCGTGCGTCCCGTGCCTGCGGGACGCTTGGACGCTCCTTTGGGCGGCATCGGATCCATGCAGGCTTCGCCGACCTACGGTCCGGCGGGCGCATCCTCGGTGCGGTTCGAAGGCCCTGCCCTGCCGAGCCTGCCCGGCGTTGGAACTCCCGATGTCGATATCCAGGGGGTTTCGGCGGCCTTGCCCTCAGTCGCGGCGCCCGGCTCCAGGGCGGAGCCCGGCTCCGCGGAGGCCCCTGCCGCCGAGTCCCAGCCGGCGCCGCAGCGGTCCTGGTTCGGCCTGTTCCGGCGCTCGGGCCACGAGGCGAAGAGGTTGAAGGCGGAGGCTCAGGCCGAGAAGGAACGCGAGGAGCGCGCGAAGGAGTCCAAGCTCATCGACCGCGTGCTCGACATCTCCATCAAGCTCGAGAAGGCCGAGAACGACGGCAACATCAATGAGGAGGAGCTCAGGAAGACCGCGGACCAGGTCTGGGGCTTGGATTCAGGCTCCGCTGCCCTCGACCCGGTGGAGACCTCGCAGCCTCTTCCCGGCGGCAAGACGCAGGTGTTCTCAAGGGGGCCTATGTCTCGTCCCAACGAGCGGGGTCCTCCGGCAGCTTCGGCCAAGCCAGCCAAGCCCTCCGTCGTGGGCCAGGCTGTGGCCAAAGCCGTCCAAGGCATCGCTCAAGCCGTGTCCGCCGTCCGCCGGTTCCTCTCCGCAGCGCTCTCTCCCGTCGCCAGCCTCTGGTCGTCGCTGCCGTCCGGATTCCGGGTGGGGTTAGCGACCGCTCTCACGGTAGGGGCTGACTACTCGGCCAGGCTCCTGATGCCGGCTCTCTTCGGGTTCGTCCCGGCCGCCGGCCTGTGGGTCACCGTGGGCCTGGGCGGCGTGGTCATCCCGGCCCTGGCTCTGACGCGCCGCAGCCTGGTCAAGCGGAACGACCCGGCATTGGCGCCGCTGGTCCGCTACGCGGACCTGCTCTTGGGCGCGCTTCTCGGCGCCGCGGCAGTCACCGCGGTGGGCGTGTTCGGCTCGGACCTGGGAGCGTCTCTCCTGGCTGCCGCGCAGAAGGGCCCCGGGTTCCTGAGCCTGGCGCCGCTCTTGGGCGTGTTCGGGTTCATGGCCAGCCTGCCGGTGCTCTACGGCACGGGGCACGTGGCGTGGGGCCTCAGGAACAAGACGAAGACGAATCCTGACCTGCCTCTTCCGTTCCTTTACAAGCTGATGCTTTTCAGCGCGGTCCTGACCCCCATCCAGCTGTTCGTGGCTCTCTCGGGCGGCCTGCCGGGCCTGCTCGGCGGCTTGATCGTGTACCTGGCCATCATCGCCTACTTCCGCAGCCAGGCGAAGCTGGCTCGGATGACCGCTCAAGACGCGGAGTCCAAGCCCGCGTCCGTGGATGAGAAGACATGGCGTCTCGACCTCGTGCCCGGCCCGGCCACCACCCCGGCCGAGCAGCTCAAGCGCTCGCGCATCCAGGCGGCCCTGTGGGGCGCGGCCATCATCGTGGGCTCGCTGGCCTTAGTGGCCCTGCACCAGCTCTCCGTCCCGGCGGCGTTGCTCCTGGCCGGCCCCAAGCTCCTTGCGTCCCTCAAGTTCCTGATCCCCTTCGCCTTGCTCGGCGGCTTCCTGGCCGTTTTGTTCATGCGCGCAAGACGCGTCAAGACAGGCCCCTATGTGGACACCGTGCGCGAGCTCGCCTCCAAGGCGGGCCTACCCATGCCGCGGGTCCACGCCGGCAAGACCACGGGCCAGCCAAACGCCTTCGCGGCCGGCGCGTTCTACCGCCTGGCCGTCGTGGCCGTGGTCGGGTACATCACGCGGCTCATGACCGTGCGCGAGATGCGCGCCGTCCTGGGCCATGAGCTCAGCCACGTGAAGTACCGGCACATGCTGAGCTTCTTCCTGGCCATCCCCTTCGTCCAACTCCTGAGCCTGGGCGCCGCCACCATCCTGCAGATGGCCCTCGTCTACTGGGCGCCCATCCTGTGGGTCCTGGCGGTCCTGGGCCTGACCCGGGCCAACGAGCGCATGGCGGACGCAGGAGGGGCCAAGGTGACGGGCGATCCTCGGGGTCTGGCCACCGGCCTTCGCAAGCTCGCCTTGGTCGGCATGGTCTCGGACAAGATGCCCCACCGCGAGGGGAGCTGGCTCTACCGGCTGTTCCTCTCGCACCCGGACCCTCTCGAGCGCGTGCAGACCCTGGGCCGGATGCTCAAGACGGAGGAGGAAGCCAAGCCCGTCGAGTAGACGGCCGCTCTAAGACAGGCGCAGCAGCTTGGCCAGGCCGAGGCCCGCGAACCAAAGGCCGGAGAGTCCGCACGCGATGGCCGCGGCCGCCCTGAGGCGTTCCACGGACTTGAGCGGCGCGGCCAGCAGGACCGGCAGGACATAGACCGTGGTGCCCGCGAAGAACGCCGTGAAGTAGGCGACGCATCCGGCCACGCTCCCGATGGTCGCCAGGCGCACGAGACCGGCCATGAACGGAGGGCAGAGGTTGATCCCGACCAGGAAGCCCATGAGGAGGGGGATGTTCCGGACCGCCGGCGAGGCGGAGGCTCGGGCGCAGGCATCCAGGCGCGGGGCGCCGCGCATGAAGGCGTAGCCGAGCAGGACCAGGCCGCAGACGAGGAGCGCCGGGCCCGTGACCCAGCCCGGCATCGCCGTCAGCCTCGCTCCCGCCAGCCCCACGACCACGGCTAAGAGAAGATAGGCGGCGAGCCGGCCCAGCAGGAACTGCCCCACCACCATCAAGTCCCGCCTGAATCGGGGCTCCTCAGCCAGCAGGTAGGGGACCAGCACCGGGGCGCAGGCCCCGAGGCAGTAGAGGCCTGTGGAAAGGCCGAGGCCGAGGCCTTCGGCGATCAGTCCGGTCAGGGCCATCCGCGGCCCTATGGCCCCCTGGGCCCGCGCTCGAGGGTGGTGCGCAGGTCGAGGTGCCACTGGCCGTCCATCTTTTTCCAATAGAGCACGGCCTCGGGCCTGCGGTCCTCCTTAGTGTTGAGCACGTGCACGCCGGAGACGGTCTTGACCCTGGCGCGCTGGCCGGTCGAGTCGATCTCGACGAAGTCCACGTTGATGTCCTGGATGTCGAGGTTCTCGGGCGGGATCTTGAAGAAGTCCTCGAGCTGGCGGGGGATCTCGGGATGGGACTTGAGCTCGTCCGGGTGGTGGAAGGCCGCGGCCTCGGCGAAGTTCTTGAACTTGAGGCACTCCAGGAACCGCAGGGACTTCCGGCGCAGGACGGACTTGTCCCCGCCAAGGCCAGGCACTCGTCCCTGAAGGAGGATAAAGGCCGCGGTCCCCGCGGCCAGGACGACGACGATGGCGAAGAGCTTCTTCATGGTTCTCCTAGGTTTCGTCCCACTTGAGCTTGCCGGCGGCGAGGATGAGGAACAGCCCCAGCCCCGCCGCGAGAGCGGCCAGGCAGCCAAGCTGGTCGAGGAAATGGGCGCCCTGATGCGCGTCCATGAGCGCCTTGTAGCACCATTTCGTGAGGGTGAGCTTCTCCAGGACGGACGGGAGGGTCTTCTCGATGTTCCCTTGCAGGAGGACCTCGGAGAAGACGGCCTGCGGGATGAGGGCGATGGGGACGGCTACGACCGCGCCGTAGGCGGTCCGGGCGATGGAGGAGATGAGGAGCCCGAGCGAGGCCGAGGCCGCGGCCGTGGCCGAGAGCGCGAGGAAGAAGAGCCCCAGCGAGACCGGCGATTCCTTCAAGTGCATGAGCCGGGCTTGCGCCGCGAGCATCAGCATTGTCTGCAGGCCGCAGATGACGCCGAGCACGGCCAGCTTGGAGAGCAGGTACGACCAGATGTTCAGGTCGAACATGCGCTCGCGCTCGAAAATCTGACGTTCCACCACGATGGAGGTGGTGGCGTTCATGCAGCCCATCCAGAGGGCCGCGACCGCCATCATGAAGTAGGTCTGGGGCGCGGCTTCCTGCCCCTTCCAGGCCAGGCCGATGAATGAGCCGATGATGGGGGCCTGGGCCACCATCATGAGCAGGGTCCCGGCGGACCCGAAATGCACGGCGATGGCGCGGCCGACCAGGACGTCGAGCTGGCGCCTGAAGGCGGGTCTTGCCATCAGTCCCCCGCGGCCCTGCCCGCGAGCGCCGAGCTGCGGTACCTGTTGACCCAGGACTCGATGTCCTTGGAGCGCACGACCTTGAAGACCTCGGCCGGGTGGGGCACCTGGAAGTGCGCCAGGAGCTCGGGCCGAGTGCCGCAGAAGATGACCCGGCCCGACGCGACCATGACGATCTTGTCGGCCATGCCGAGGTGCTCCATGGAATGGATGGTCATCACCACGGTCCGGCCTAAGCGCGCCAAGGACGCCAGGAGCTTGACCAGGTCCTCCTCCGTGCCGGGGTCGAGGCCGGATGCGGGCTCATCCAGGATGATGATGTCCGGGTCAGCGAGCAGCTCCACGCCGATGTTGCCCCGCTTGCGCTGGCCGCCGGAGAGCCGGAAGATGCGCCTGTTCATGGCCTCGGAGAGGCTGAGAAGCGACGCGATGGTCTTGATCCTCTTGTCGAGGGCCTCGTCGTCCATGCCGGTGTCGAGGCGCAGCCTCCCGGCGTACGTGAAGGCCTGCTCAACGGTGAGCTGGGGGTGGATGATGTCGTCTTGCGGCACGTAGCCGAGGGCGAGCCGGTAGGCCCGCTTGTCTTTCCAGATGTCCTTCCCGCCCACCGTGACCGCGCCTGAGGTCGGGCGGTGCGTGGTGGTGAGGCACTTGATGAGGGTGCTCTTGCCGGAGCCGGATGGCCCGATGATGGCTGTGAGCTCCCCGGACCGGAAGACCAGGCTCGCGTCCGAGAGGAGCCTCGCCCTTCCGCACGAGAAGCAGACGGACGCCATCTTAATGGTGGCCATCGAGGTCAGCGGCCCCCTCCCGTGAGGGCGGCGACGGTCATTCTCAGGGCGTCAGGCACGAAGAGGCCGCCTACCGCCGCGCCCAGCGCCAAGGCGGTCAGGATGAAGAGGGTGCGGGCAGGGACGCGGTCCAGGACGGTATAGGAGATGGCTCCGGTGGGGCAGACATCCACGCATTCGCCGCAGCGATTGCAGTAAGGAAGGATCCTCGGCAAGGCGGCCGCGGCCGTCCCGCTCGGAGGGGGGAGTTCGATGGAGAAGGTCGGGCAGGACCAGGAGCACGCCCGGCACTTGGTGCAGCGGCCCGCGTCGACCGTCACCCTGAAAGGGTTGATCCTGCCGAAGAGCGACTGCCACGCGCTGAAGGGACAGACCAGGCCGCAGAAGACCCTCTTGCCGAGGATGAGGGGGCCCAAGAGCAGGGTCGCGACCGCGATGGTCGCGAAGATTGCGAGCTGGGCCTTGCGCACCGCGTCCACGGGGTCGAGGAAGCCGGTGGTGAGCTTGAGGGGGCAGGCCCACAGGCAGAACTCGGGCTTTAAACTCGTCATGGAGACGACGACGAAGAAGATGAGCACCCCCGCGGGCAGGTCCCGGAGCCCGGGCGGCAGCGAGAGCTTGCGCAGCCTGAATTTGCCCAGGAGCCTGGAGAACCCGTCGTCCAAGCCGCCGAACCAGCAGACCCACGAGCACCAGGCCTGGCCCAAGGCCAGGGTGACGGCGAGCCATAGGAAGCCCAGGGAGAGCGGGCCCCACTCGCGCCAGGCCCCCGACTTCACGGCGAGGTACTGGTTGTAGACGGAGTTGAGGATGGAGGAGGACAGCGCGATGTGGCAGTACGGCACCTCCTGGGCCGCGTCGGTCACGAAGGCGCTCCCTTTGAGGCCGAGCAGGTCCGCCTTGAACCGGACCACGAAGCCCCACGCCATGACCGCGAAGAAGACGGCCCTCCACCGGGAGACCCGGCCGGTCTTCATGATGAGGAAAGCAATCCCGCTTGTGAAGGCGGCCCAAGTCCATTGGGGCCAGCCCGCATTCGCGGGGCTAGAAACGTCGAACGTCAGGAAAAAGATCGCCGCGGCTGACGCCGCGGCGATGACAAGACTTGCGACCCAGGACCTGGCCGCGCTAAACTCTCCCGGGTGGATGCGCTTCTCTTCGGCTGCGGGTTCCTCGGGATCCTTGCCCAAGTCTTCCTTTTTCGGGAGCTTGCGGTCGTCTTTCTCGGTCATGAGCAGGCCTTCAGCCTCTCCCTGGCGTCGTGGCTGTTCTGGACCGGCCTGGGGAGCTTCTCCCAGCGGAAGGCGTCGGCGGGCGCCCCCTCCGGCGAGAGGAGAACGGCCGGCGCCTTCGGGGACGACCGGCCCTTGCCGGTCGCCTCCCGGTGCGTCAGGAAGATAGCATTTCTCTGCGTGGCCGCGCCGCTCACCGTCCTGGCCGTGCGGTGGGCCAAGGTCTGGACCCCGGCGGGAGTCATCCCCGGGCTTTTCGAGGCGGTCGCTTTCCCTTTGCTTCTGTTGGCGCCCTTCTGCTGGGTGTCGGGCGCGGCGTTCGGGTCGCTGTGCTCCCTGGCTCCGGCGGGGCGCCTCTATCTCCTCGAGAGCGCGGGAGCCTTGGCCGCCGGGCTGGCCGCGACCTTCGTCGTGGCGGGGCGTTGGCCCGCATTCCCGGTCCTCGCGGTCTCCGGCGCCGCGGTCTGCGCGCTGGCCTTAAGGATGGCTCGGCGTTTCGAAGCCGCCGCCGCGGGCGTCCTGTGCGTCATGCTGGCGCTGGCGGCGGGCAGGCTCGACCCGGCGGCCAGCCGGCCCGGGTTCGGGGCCCTGAGGTTCACCGAACAGAAGGAGGGGCGCTACGGCCATCTGGCCGTGGCGTCGCTCCCCGGCGCCAAGGTCCTGTTCTTCAACGGGGCCGCCGTGGTCAGCTTTCCTGACGCGGCCGCCGAGGAAGAGGCGATGCATTGGCCTCTGCTCGCCCATGGCAAGCCCAAGAGCGCGCTCGTGCTCGGCGCGGCGGCGCTGCCGGCCTTGGCCCAGGCGCTCAAGCATCCGGTCGGCGCCGTGGAGCTCGTGGAGGCAGATGCCGAGGCCGTGGACATGATCCGCAGGAACCTCGATGGCGCGGCGCTCAAGGCCCTCTTGGATCCCCGGGTCAAGCTGGTCATCGCCGACCCGCGCGAGTACCTTCGGTCGCGGTCGCGGGCCTATGACGTGATCCTCCAATCGAACGCCGAGCCGCTCAACGCCGCGGGCAACCGGTTCTTCACAACCGAGTTCTTCGCCGAGGCTCGGAGAGCCCTCGCCCCGCGCGGGGTCTTGGCGTTGAGCCTGCCTTCCTCGGAGAACTACCTTTCTCCTGAGACCGCCTATGTCAACGCGAGCGTCTTCAACAGCCTGACCGCGGTGTTCGCGTCCAGCTGCACCATCATCCCGGGCAGCCGTATGGCTCTCCTGGCCGGCAGGGACGAGGTCAGCCTCGACCCGGAGCGCTTGGCGGCGCGTTTCGCGGCCCGCAGGATCAAGAATACGGCCGTGACCCCCCCGGCCTTCCCTTATTATCTGATGCCTGAGAGGCGGGAGGCCGTGGCGCGCCGGCTCTCGGGCCTGCGCCGGGTCCCGGCCAACGAGGACCTCAGGCCCATCGCCTACTTCCACACGTGGAGGGTCTGGCTGGTGAAGTTCGTCTCGCCCGGCCATCTCCTGGGCCTCATCGCCGCGGCGGTGACGGCTTGTTGGGGCCTGGCCAGGCTCTGGGGGTTGAGGAAGTCGCTGTTGGGCTCCTGGGAGAGTCTGGCCGTCTTCTGCCTGGGATTCGCCGGCATCGGCGTGGAGATCGCGCTCCTGCTCGCGTTCCAGGCCGTCTCAGGAGCGCTCTACTGGGAAATGGGGCTCCTGCTGGCCGCGTTCATGGCCGGGCTCGGTTTGGGGGCTCTCATCGGGAACCTCAAGCCCTTCACGCCTCTTTGGTCGGCCAGGGCGCTGAGGCTCCTCCTGGCGGCGATGGGCCTGGCCGCGCTCGCGCTGGCGAGGAACCTGCCAGGGTTGGCCGGCATGGATCCACGGGTCGCGGAGCGCGTGTTTCCGGTTCTGCTGGCCTTCACGGGTTTCCTCGTCGGATGGTCCTTCCCGTTGGCATGCAGGACCGGCTCGGCCGCCGATTCCCCCCAGGCGGTCTACGCCGCCGACCTATGGGGTTCGGCCTTGGGCGCTTTCTTGACCGCGGCCTTCCTCGTGCCCTTGGGAGGGATGCAGGAGAGCCTCCTGGTGGCCGCCGCGGCGGTCCTGCCCGCGGCCTTGTCCGGCTTCAGGAGATAGATTGACCCGCATCCTTGCGTTCTGCCTGGTCCTTGCGGCGGCCCCGGCCCTGGCCGTCCCGCCTTATTCTCCGCAGGCCATCGAGAAGCCTCCGACGGAGGAGCCTCTGCCCATGTTCCTCCGGGTGCTGGTCAACCGCACCGGGAGCGGCCTGTTCCTGCGTCTTCCCATCCTGGACCTGGACCCCAACACCGGGGTGACGGTGGGCTTGACGCCCGTCTGGGTGCAGACCTCGTCCGTCACCATCCGCTTCATCCACGCCGTGCCCGTCTTCTACAACACCTACGCCGGCGTCACCGCGGGGTATCATCTGATCCAGTACGTCTCCAAGGGGTCGACCCTCCACTTCCACGGCAGCCTCTCGCAGAAGTTCGACCGCGACGCCGGCGTCGAGTTCGACACGGACCACCTCGACCCCGTCACCCTGGCCGGCAGACCCCTGGGGCTCAACGTGAAGTTCGCGTTCTCCAAGAACAGCACCCTGCGCTTCTTCGGCGTCGGAGCGGGCTCCCACCGGCGCGACCAGACCAACTACACGCTGGATTCCATCAACTACCGCATCTCCCTGCGCGCGCCCTTGACGGTCGGGAGTCCCTGGAGCGTCAAGCTCACCCAGGCCCTGCAGGCCAACGACGTGTCTCACGGCGCCGTGGAGTCCCTGCCCGAGCTCATCGACAGGTATCCCGAGATCGCCCTCCAGGTGACCCGCCGCCGCGTGAACGCGGACCTGCGCGGCCATCTGATCTACGACACCCGGGACAGCGGGGTCACCACCACCTCCGGCGCCTATGCCGAGGCTTTCATCGGCGCGGGAGACATGAGGGTCGAGAGGGACCAGTCCTACTACCGTTACGGGGCCGAGGTCAGGCGCTTCCTTCCGGGTGGCAGGGGGAAAGACGGCGAGCCTAATTTCATCACCGCGGGATACGTCAAATACGAGCACCTCGTGGGAGACGTCCCGTTCTGGCTGCGGCCCCAGATGGGCGGCCGGTACCTCCACCGCGGCTACGGCGCGGGGCGCTTCGTCGACCAGGGCGTGGTCGTCTTCGGCGCGGAGGAGCGTTTCCACATGGGGACCATTCCGGGCAAGCGCATGCCGGTCTCGGTCTGGCTCGACCCGTTCATCGGGTGCGGCACGGTCTTCCGCCGGCCCGACTTGATGCGGCTCAAGTACCTCCGCCCGGTCTACGGCGTCGGCCTTCGGCTGATCTCCCGGCCCCAGCTGGTGACCTCGGCCGAGGTCGGCATCGGCCAGGAAGGCCCCAAGGTCTTCCTGGACGTCAATTACAGCTTCTAGGCCCAGGCGCCAGGCTTGGACTGCGGTCTCGGACCGGGGGTCAAGCCTGGCACCCGGGCCATGTAGGCGCTGAAGAGCTTCTCGAGCTCGTCGAGCCGGCGTTCGGATCTCTGGGTCGCCATGGCGGTGAGCTCCGCGAAGCTGTCGAGGTGGACGAGGGCGTTGACGTTGACGTCCTTGAGGCAGCACTGGAAGAAGCGGTCGCTGAAATGGCGGTTCACGGTGTGGATGTCCTCGATGAGGCCCGCGAGGCCCTCGATCTTCCAATCGGGCCGGCCGCCGCGGCGCTGGATGAGGAACTGGGCGAAGAGGTACAAGGCAAGGGTGCGGAAAATGGTCTCCTGGATGGTCGAGAAGGGGATGTGCGTGAGGACATTGGGCTTGAGCTTGCCCAGGATGGGGCAGCCGCTCGTGGGCATGATGACGCCCAAGAGGGCCGAGACGCCCTCGGCCAGCGTGGTGCGCTTGGAGAACCGGCGGGCGTCGCGGACGACCTCGACGAGAGCGACCTCGGTCGAGGCGGAGTCCTTGAAGGCCCCCACGATATCGACGACCCTCTCCGCGGCCGGGCACCGGCGGTCCGGCCCCTCCGGCAGGGGGCAGTTGGGGCAGCGGCAGGAGGAGAGCAGGGTCCACTCGGGATAGGACGGCCGCTCTTGGGGCGCGGCGTCGAGGGTCTCCGGGTCGAGCCGGACCGGGAATTCCATGGCCTTGCCGTCGTCCAAGGTGAAGCGATAGGTGAGGAATGCGCCGGAGTCCGCCATATCAGGGGAAAAGATACAATATAATCTCCATCATGTCCTTCAAAGGCGAGCTCGAGGCGCGCTGCCCCAACGGCTGCCCGTCCTTCGACACCGAGGTCTGGAGCTTCATCCGGGGCGACACGGACCCGGAGCTGCGCGAGACCGTCCGGGCCCGGGAGTGCAACCTGCTCCTGTGCCCGGGCTGCGAGAAGCCTTTCTACGCCGACGCTCCCTACGTCTACTTCGAGCCGGGCGCGGAGCTGCTGGCCTTCGTGTTCCCGGAGTCGTACAAGAAGCACGCCGCGCATTGGGTCAAGAAGATGCGCGCGGACTTCGGCCGGATGCAGGGGGTCCTGGCCGCCCGGATGCCGACCGGGCTCGATCCCGAGGTCTTCTTCGGAGTGGAGGGCCTTGCGGAACTCCTGGAACTCGAAGACTTCCGCAGGACCGAGGTCGAGGTCATGGAGGCCGTGGCCAAGGAGCTGGGCCTGAGCCTCTACCGCGTCAGCCCTTGCTTCGCCCGCAAGGCCAAGATCCCGGCGGTCCTCCCCTGCTCCGCCGCGCCGGGCAAGCCCGCCGCCATTGAGGGAGTGATCGAAGGCCTCAAGACCCTCCTCAAGGCCAACGGCCGGCTCCGCTCCTTCCGGGACTACCTCAAGGTCCTGGCGAAGGCCAAGGGCGGTCTTCCGCCCGCCATCGGGGCTAGTCCGCCAGCGGCGGGATCGGCCCGGGGCTCATCTTCTTGAACGGCCTCCTGGCGCCTGCCAGGGCCTTGGCCTTGAGCTTCCAGTGGTCGGGCTCGTGGGAGGCGCGGCTGTAGCTCTTGAGGGCCTCCTGCCTCATGCCGAGCTCGTCCATGATGTGGCCGCTCCGGATGAGACCCCAGACGGCCCAGCGGCTCAAGCGGTCGTTGAACTGGACCGCGGAGGCCTTCCTGAAGCTCTCCAGGGCCTTCTCCTTCTCTCCCAGGGCCCAGAGCCCGGTGCCTAGCATGACGTGGCCCTTGGCCTTGTCGATGGCGCGGTATCCGCCTGAGCGCACCCGGTCGAGGTACTCCTTGGAGCCTTGGACGACCGCGCGGTAGTCGCCGTTCTCGTAGAGGGAGATGATGTGGGCCGAATGGAGCATGGGGCTCTCCGGGTAGGTCCTGCGCAGCTGCGCCATGATCCTCACGGCCTGGGCGGTGTCGCGGGAGCCGAACCTGTCCTCCGTGTAGATCTCGACGAGGATGAGCTTGGCCGCGGTCGAGGAGAACTTCCCTTTCTCCGCGGCGATCTTGAGGTGCTCGATGCCCTTGAGCCTGTTGCCGCCGAAGAGGAGCTTGGCCAGCACCTTGACCAGGTGCGAGTAGACATCCGTGTAGTAGTCGTACATGCCGATGCCGATGTGGGCATCATAGAGGTCCGGGTCGAGCTTGGCGGCCTTGCGCACGAATCTGATGGCCTTGCGGCCCTGGAAGTAGGCGTCGAGCCAATCGTGGCGAGTGCACTTCAGGCGGGAGGACATGCCGTAGGCCGCGCCCATGGCCATGAGCGCCTCGGGGTCCTTGGGATGCCGGTCGAGCCACTTCCCGGCCGCGCGGACCGCGGCCTCGACCTGGTCCTCGAACGGCTTGATGAGGGGCTGGTCGGTCTGCTCCGTCTCGTAGAGGTAGCGCATGAGCGTCACCACCGACATCCCCAGATAGCCGTAGGGGTGCTCAGGGTTAAGCTCTACGGCCTTCCTCGTCATCTTGTCCGCGGACTCGAAGTCCATGCGGAAGATGTCGTCGAGGGCCCGGAGCAGGGAGCGCTCCATCTCGGCCGTGACGGCGCCCGTGCGGACCGGCTTCTTGGGTCTCTTGGGCTTCTTGGCCGAGACCTGGGCCAGGAGCCCGGTGGCCGCAAGCCCGCAGCACAATAGGATCACGCCGAATCTCTTCATCCCCATATCCCCGGTATCCTTGTCCCGTCGTTCGGGCAGCGTCCGCCCGGCGAGATCCTGTTCTCCAGGATCGCGTAGCCCTGCCTTCTCACCATGACGGCCTTGCACTTCGGGCAGTAGGTGTTCTCTCCCGGGTGGCCCGGCACGTTGCCGACGTAGACGTAGCGCAGGCCCGCCTTCATCCCTAGGTCCCTCGCCAAGGTGAGGGTCTCCACCGGCGTCGGCGGGATGTTCTGCGCCTTGTACTGCGGGTGGAAACGCGAGAAGAAGACGGGGGTGTCGGCGCCCATGTTGGCGGCCACCCATGCGCACATCTCCTTGATCTGGGCGGGGTCGTCGTTCAAGGTCGGGACCACGAGGTTCACGACCTCGCAGAACGCCTTGAGCCTGCGCAGCTCGACGAGGGTGCGGAGCACGAACCTGAGCTCTCCTCCCACCATCCTGCGGTAGAAGCCCTCGTCGAAGCCCTTGAGGTCCACCTTGATGACGTCGAAGAGGGGCGCCAGCTCCGCGAGGGGCTTGGGGTTGATGTAGCCGGCCGTGACCATGACGTTGCGCAGGCCGGCCTTCTTGGCGAGGGCCGCGACGTCGCGCACGTATTCGTAGAAGACCACCGGCTCGGAATAGGTGTAGGCGATGGACTTGCAATGAGTGGCGCGGGCGGCCTTGACGACCTCTTCCGGCGGGAGCGTCCCGGCCTCGTCCGACACCACCCGGGCCTGCGCCATGCCTCCGTACACCGAGAGGATGCGCAGTTCCCTGGGGATGACCGCCTTGCGGTCCGCCTCCTCCGGGAAGGCCTGCGAGATCTCCCAGTTCTGGCAGAAGGAGCAGCGCAGGTTGCAGCCCGCCGCGGCCAAGGAGTAGATGAGGCTGCCGGGGAGGAGATGGAAGACGGGCTTCTTCTCGATCGGGTCGATGTGCACGGAGACCGGATGGGAGTGGACCAGCGTCATGAGCCTTCCGCCCGTGTTCATCCGGACGCGGCAGAGGCCCCGGCCGCCCTCGGGCAGGAAGCACTGGAAGGGGCAGAGCTCGCACTGCACGCCGAGGCAGGCGGTCTTCCAGTAGGCGGCCTCCCGGACATGGGGATTGGCCGGCGGCGCCGGATCCCCGAAGGTCCTGGGCGGCCGGCGCTTGCGCACGAGCCACGCGGCCCAGCCGGCCGCGCCTGCCGCGGCTCCGGCCGCGGCCAGGCCCGAGGCTGCGCCGATGGCCCGGCCGAGCAGCTGCCTTCGGGTCAGGAGGATGTCTGCCATGCGGCGCTTCTGGCGCTAGAGAACGACTCTATACTATCATCTTAGGTCGGGGGGATTCCATGGCGCGTATCAACCTGACTCAAGGGCCCCGGTGAAGTGACGGACGCGGCATTGGCGCAAGTCGAATCGCTGCGGTTGCCGCGGACGTCGCGTTCGTCGCCGAGACGGCGATGGCCGCTTGCGCTGCGCTTGGCGCTCTCCTTCCTTCCGGCCGGCGTCTCCGCCGACGACACCCCCTGCGCCACCATCCAGGAGGTCGAGGCCCGCGGGGTCCTGCGCTGGGGCGCGGACGCCGAGGGCGGGGCGCCCTACGTCTTCCCGGACCCGAGGAACCCGAAGCGGTACATCGGCTTCGAGGTGGACATCGCCCGGGCGCTGGCGGGCAGGCTCGGAGTGCGGCCGCAGATGGTGCAGAACTCCTGGGACGGTCTCGTCTCCGCGTTGGACCGCGGCAGCTTCGACATCGTCTTGAACGGGCTTGAGATCACGCCCGAGCACCTGGGACAGATCGCCATGAGCCGGCCGTACTACGCCTACACCCAGCAGATCGTGGTGAGGAAGGGCGACGGGTCCATGCGCCGGGTCGAGGACCTCAAGGGGTTGCGCGTCGGGGTCCTCTCGGCCAGCGTGGCGCAGCGCATCCTGGAAGGCATGGGCGGGGTGGACGTCCGCGTCTATCCGGGCAACGTCGAGACCTGCAGGGACCTGAAGAACAAGCGCATCGACGCCAGCCTCATGGACCTGCCCATCGCGCTCCACTACGCCAAGCCCGACCCCGCGCTTGACTTCGCGGGCAAGCCCTTCGCGGTCGGGTACTACGGCGTGGGCGTGCGCAAGAAGGACACCAAGCTGCTCGAGGCGGTGGACCGCGCCATCGCGGCCCTGCTCGCCAGCGGCGAGCTCAAGAGGATCTACCTGAAGTGGGGCCTCTGGGACGCGGACCAGGAGAGGCGCCTGCGTCGGTACTCCCCGGTCGAGCCTCCCAAGGAGGGCAATGTCTCCACCCTGCGCGAGTGGCGCACCTTCCTGCCGCTCCTGCTCGAGGGCGCGGTGGTGACGGTCGAGATCTCGTTCCTCTCCATGGCGCTCGCCATCGCCCTGGGCCTGGCGCTGGCGCTGGCCAAGCTCTTCGGCGTGACGCCGGTGCGCTGGGCCTCCACGGCCTACATCGAGGTCTTCAGGGGGACGCCGCTCCTCATCCAGCTCTACATGATCTACTACGGCCTGCCCAACCTGGGCATCCGGCTCTCGTCCTTCGAGGCCGCGGTCATGGGGCTCGGCCTCAACTACGCGGCCTACGAGGCGGAGAACTACCGGGCCGGCATCCAGGCCATCCCCGAAGGGCAGATGGAGGCCGCGCTGTCCTTGGGCATGACCCGCTGGCAGGCCCTGCGCAGGGTCGTCCTGCCCCAGGCGGTGCGCATCGTCATCCCGCCCATCAGCAACGATTTCATCGCCCTGTTCAAGGACTCCTCGCTCGTCTCCGTGATCACCATGGTCGAGCTCACCAAGGTCTACGGCATGCTCGCGACCACGACCTACGACTACATGGGCTTGGGCCTCATGACCGCGGCCATCTACTTGGCCTTGAGCTACCCGGCCTCCTTGGCGGCCAAGTTCATCGAGAGGAAGCTGCGCTATGATTTCGATTGAGAACCTGAGCAAGTCCTTCAGGCACCACGAGGTCCTCGACAACATCAGCCTCAAGCAGGACAAGGCCGAGGTGATCGTGGTCATCGGGCCCAGCGGCTGCGGCAAGACCACATTGTTGCGCTGCCTCAACCAGCTCGAGACCTTCGACGAGGGCAAGGTGACCATCGGCGACATCACCATCTGCGCGCGCCACGGGCACTTGAGCCGCGCCGACCGCGACAAGCAGCTCGTCCTGCGCTCGCGGGTCGGGATGGTGTTCCAGAGCTTCAACCTGTTCCCTCACATGACGGCCGTCGAGAACATCATCGAGGCCCCGGTCACGGTCAAGGAGATGTCCCAGGCCATGGCCGTCAAGCGGGCCCTCGACCTGCTGAACAAGGTGGGCCTCGAGGACAAGGCCGATTTCTACCCATCCCAGCTCTCGGGCGGCCAGCAGCAGCGCGTGGCCATCGCCCGGGCCCTGGCCATGGAGCCGGAGGTCATGCTCTTCGATGAGCCGACCTCCGCCCTGGACCCCGAGCTCAAGGAGGACGTGCTCCGGGTCATGCGAGCGCTCGCCAACGAGGGCATGACCATGCTGGTGGTGACCCACGAGATGTCCTTCGCCCGCGACATGGCGGACCGCATGGTCTTCATGGAGAAGGGCCGCATCCTCGAGGAGGGCCCCGCGGACGTCATGTTCCGCAGCCCCAAGCACGAGCGCACGCGCGAGTTCCTCAAGACCATCCTGCCCAAGAAGTCCTTCAAGGCGGGGAACGGCAAGCCGGGCGATTCCCGGCAGGCGACCTTCGAAGACCTGCTCAGCGGCGGAGACGGTTGACCCCGGTCAGGAAGTCAGAGGGAGGCGCGGAACAGGATATTGGGCGTGAGCCTGGCGTCCGCGTGGCCGTAGGACTCGGCGAAGAGATAGAGCTTCAAGCACAGCTTCATCGGCTGCCACAGGAGCCATCGCAGGCCGCTCTTCAAGCCCGTGACCACCGGCTCCTCAGGGAACGCCTCGACCCTGGAGAACCCCGCGGAAAGGAAGAGCTGGCGCAGGGACCCTGCCGTGAAGGCCAGCTCATGGGTCAGGTCGCCGCAGCGGATGCGGCCCCAGGCGATGCCGTCGGCGTTGGGCGCCCGGCCGAGGACCGTCGCTTCGCCGGGCGCTCCCTTGAGCGCCGCGGCCATGAGGTCGAGGAGGGGGAAGAGCTCGTCCTTGCGGAAGTGCTCCAGGAAATCGATGGCCACGATGCAGTCGAACCGCCGGGGGTGACCCTTAAGGAACTCCAGCGCGTCGCCGTGCGAGGCCCCCTCGAGGCCGAGGCCTTGGGCTTGCTCCGCGTGTTCCCGGTCCTGGTCGACGCCCATGACGTCCGAGTGGCCCCGCTGCTTGAGGAACCACAGGAAAGCCCCGGCGCCGCACCCGAGTTCCAGGATCTTGGCGCTCTTGTCCTTCGGCAGAAGAGGGCCGAACTGGGCCTCGAACCACCTCGCCTGGTCCGGCAGGGGGTCGGCTCGCTTGGCGCCGGCCGCGTGGGTCCTGGAGTAGCCGCGGTAGATGCGCGCCCGGTAGTCTTCGGTCCTCGTCATCGGCGGGCTTGATTCTAACATTATCGCCGAGATGCTACCATATAGGGCGTGCCATGAAGATCATCGTGCCGATGGCCGGGGCGGGCTGGCGGTTCCGGAAGGCCGGCTACGCGGACGCGAAGCCCCTCGTGCCCGTGGACGGCCGGCCCATGGCCGGCCACGTGAGGGACCTCTTCCCCGGAGAGCGCGACTTCCTCTTCATCGTCAACGCGGAGCACGCCGAGCGGACCGGCCTGCTGAACGTCCTGGAGGAAGCCGCGCCCGGCTCCAAGGTCGCGGCCATCCCGCCTCATCGGGAAGGCCCGGTCTACTCGGTGAGCCGGGTCTTCGACGCGGTCCCGGACGACGAAGAGGTCATCGTCAACTACTGCGATTTCTCCAAGGCCTGGAGCTATCAGGATTTCCTGCGCCACACCCGCGGCCGCGGGGCCGACGGAGCCGTCGCCGCGTACAAGGGCTTCCATCCCCACATGTTGGCCGAGCCAAACTACGCCTTCATCCGGCACGAGCGCCAGTGGCTCCTCGAGATCCGGGAGAAACACCCCTTCACCTCTTGCCGGATGAGCGAGTTCGCCTCGGACGGCACCTACTACTTCAGGACCGGGGCCTTGATGAAGAAGTACTTCTCGCGGCTCATGGAGCGCGGCATCCGGACCGAGGGCGAGTACTACGTCAGCATGGTCTACAACCTCATGCTGGAGGACGGCCTGCGGGTCTCGGTGTACGAGATCGAGGCCATGCTGCAGTGGGGCACGCCGCGGGACCTTTCGGAGTACCGGCGCTGGTCCGACTACTTCCGGCGCGCGGCGGGTCCCGGGCCGGACCCGCGGGCCCAGGGAGGGATCCTCCTGATGCCGATGGCGGGCGAAGGCCGCAGGTTCCGGGAGGCTGGGTACGCCGCGCCCAAGCCTTTGATCGAGGTGAACGGCACGCCGATGTTCGTGGCGGCCCTGCGCTCGCTGCCGCGGGCCGAGAAGGCGGTCTTCGTCGCGTCCTCGAAGACGCTGGAGATGGGCGCGGACCTGGCCATCCGGTCCGAGCGGCCCGACGCCGCGGTCAAGGGCCTCGCCGGGCCGACCGGCGGGGAGGCCTTGACCTGCCGGGAGGGTCTGGCCCAGGCGGACCCGGACGCGGCCGTGCTGATCGCCCCTTGCGACGCCGGGGTGCTTTGGGATTACGAGGAGTACCGGCGGCTCATGGACGACCCGTCCGTGGACCTGGTGGTCTGGACCGCGGCGGGCCATGAGCCGGCGGCGCGGCGTCCCGAGATGTTCGGCTGGGTCAAGGCGGATCCCGGCGGCCGCGTCACCGAGGTCGCGGTCAAGCGTCCGCTCTCCGCCGAGCCCATCCGCGACCGCGTCATCCTGGGGCTGTTCACCTTCAAGAAGATACGGCGCTTCCTGGAAGCGCTGAAGGCTCTGGAGGCGAGGGCAGGCGCGGTCAACGGCGAGTACCATGTGGACAGCTGCGCTGGCGAGGCCCTGGCCGCGGGCCTGAGGGTCCATGCCTTCGACGTCGAGGGCTTCGCCTGCTGGGGCACGCCCGAGGAGCTGCGGACCTATCAATACTGGCAGAAGTTCTTCCACCGGTGCGCCCGGCATCCCTACGACCTCGCGAAGCACCAAGGCCTCGAGCGCGCAGGCGCCTTGGCCGCCTCCTTCGAGGGCTTTAGGCAGGGGTTCGAGTGAGCCCTGCCGCGAGGCCGGCCCTTTCCCTCGTGATCCCGTGCTGGAACGAGGCCGAGAGCCTGCGGGGCCTCTTGGAGAGGTTCGGTTCGGTCCTCAAGCGGTCCGATGTCGAGCTCGTGCTGGTGGACAACGGGTCCACGGACCGGACCTCGGAGGTCCTGCCAGCGCTCCTGCCCTCCTACGGGTTCGCCCGGCAGGTGACCCTGCGGGAGAACCAGGGCTACGGCGGCGGCATCCTGGCGGGCTTGGAGACCGCCCAAGGACGCTTCCTGGGCTGGACCCACGCCGACCTCCAGACCGACCCGGCCGACGCCCTGCGGAGCCTGGACTTCCTGGAATCCTGCCCTGCGCCTGAGCGGACCCTGGTCAAAGGCTTGAGGGAAGGAAGGCCTCTGGCCGCGGTCCTGGTCACGTGGGGCATGGCCCTCTACGTCGGCCTGCGGCTCAAGGTCGCGCTCAGGGACATCAACGGCCAGCCGGTGGTCTTCCATCGCTCGTTCATGGACCTCTGGCGCCTTCCGCCCCGGGATTTCACCCTGGACCTCTACGCGCTCTATGCCGCGGCCAGGCATGGCTGGACCGTGGAACGCAGGGCGGTCGAATTCCCGGGCAGGAAGCACGGCCGTTCCCGATGGGACCTGGGGCTGCGGTCCAAATGGCGCATGGCGCGGGCCGTGGCAGCCGCCTGCGACGCGCTCCAGAGGGAGGGTGTCTGATGCGCATCATCGTCCATCGGGTGAACACTTCGGCGCGGCTGCGGCGGGTCCCGGCCCGCTACGGCGTGGAGATCGACCTGCGCAGCCGGGGCCGGCGCATCGTGCTCCAGCACGAGGCGATGGAAGACGGCGAGGACTTCAGCCGGTGGCTGAAGGGTTTCCGGCACGGGACCCTCATCCTCAACGTGAAGGAAGACGGGATCGAGGACCGGGTGCGCCGCATGGTCCTGGCCCGGGGCATCGAGGACTTCTTCTTCCTGGACCTCTCGTTCCCGGCGCTGGTGCGCATGACCAGGAGGGGGGAGCGCCGGGTCGCGGTACGGGTGTCCGAATACGAGCCCTTGGACACGGCCTTGCGCCTCCGGCGCAAGGCGGCATGGGTCTGGCTCGACTGCTTCACCCGGCTCGCCTGGGACCGCGCCGCGGCCGAGGCCTTGGCGACGGGCTTCAAGGTCTGCGTGGCGTCGCCGGAGGTCCAGGGGCATCCGGTCTCGCGCATCCCGTCTTTCAAGCGCGCCCTGGCCGGGTTCGAGCCGGCCGCGGTCTGCACCAAGGTCCCGGAGCGCTGGCTATGAGCCGGCGAGATTCAGGGTGTACCCCGTCTGGATGACGGTCTCGAAGCGTCCGCCGAAGTCCCCGAGCTTGCGGCGCAGGGACTCCACGTGCTCGTCCACGGCCCGGCCGTCCATCGGGGCCTGCGCCCCCCAGGCCTGCTCGAGCACGATCTGCCGCGTCAGCACCCGGTTGGCGTTGCGCAGGAAATAGACCAGGAGCCGGAACTCCAGGGCGGTGAGGTCCACGCCCTTGCCGCCGAGCGTGGCCTCCCGCTGGTCGGGGACGACCAGCAACGGGCCGACGCGGAAGCGCTCGGGCTGGCGAGCGGCCCCGTCGTCCGACCGGCGCAGGAGCGCCGCGATGCGCGCCGCCAGGACCTCGGCGTCCGCGGGCTTGGCGAGATAGTCGTCGGCCCCGGCGCCCAGGGCCGCGTCCGCGTCTTCCCCGCCGGAGACCGCAAAGACGAGCATGTCCCGGGTCTCGGGGTTGCCGCGCAGGACCCGGATGACATCCAGCCCGTGCATCCCGGGCAGGCGCATGTCCAGCATCACCATCGCATAGCGGTCATCGAGGACCGTCATGAGCATGGCCCTGAGGTCGACGTCGTCCTCAACGATCAGTATCTTCTTGGGGTCCGGTCGCGCCATCGTGCCCATAGTCTAGGGCTTACGCGGCATCCTGTCAACAAGTTGTGGGTGCGGGGAAGACGGGGGCCGTCAGGGATTCGGCGCGTCCGGCGGGATAGGGGGGCCCTGGGGCGGCTGGGACGGAGCAGGCGGCTGGGACGACGCGGGCCGGGAGGGCCGGGGCTGGAGGGGGTTGCTTCCTAATCCCGCGCGCTGGGCGAGCCTCAGCACCGCGAAGCTCGCCTCGGTCACCACCTTCTCCCAGTCGGCCTCGCCGCGGCTGATGCGGTCGAGCTCGCCTTCGAGCCTGGCCGTGTAGTCGATGTCGATGAAGTTGCCGGTGAAGAAGCGGACCAGGAAATCGGTCACGGATTGCCCAAGGGGGGTCGCGTGGAGCTTGCGCTTCTTCTCCTCCACGTAGCCGCGCTCCAGCACGGTGCGCATGATGGCGGCGTAGGTCGAGGGGCGGCCGATGCCGTCCCGCTCGAGCTTCTTGATCAGGGAAGCCTGGGTGTAGCGCGGCGGGGGCTTGGTCGCGCGCTTCTGGGCGGAGAGGTCCAGCAGGGCCAGGTCGTCGCCGGGTCGGAGCATGGGGAGTTCCGTCCCTGAGTCCTCGTCCTCCTCCGGCTCGCCCTCGCCGGGGCGCTTGGCGTCCTTGTCCTTGGCCTTGGCTTCCTCGGTCGCGTCCTCGCCGGTCAAGCGCCGCCAGCCGTCGAAGACGGTCACCTTGCCCTTGGCCTGGAACACGCCCATGGCTACGGGCTCCTTGCCCTTGGGGATCCAGCCTCCGGGAGCGCATGCCGCGTCGATGGTGGTGATCTGGTCGCGGCCGGCCGCCATCTGGCAGGCGATGAATCGCTGCCACACGAGCTTGTAGAGCTTGCCCTCGTCGCCGCTCCCCAGGAAGTCGGGCCCTTTCTCCGGATGGGTCGGCCGGATGGCCTCGTGCGCTTCCTGGGCGTTGGCCGCCTTGGTGGCGTGGATGACGGGGTCCTTGGGCAGGTACTCGGAGGGGAAATCCCCGGCGATGGCCTTGCGCGCGGCGTCGAGCGCCTCGGGCGCCAGGGCCGTCGAGTCGGTGCGGTGGTAGGTGATGTGCCCGTTCTCGAAGAGGCCCTGGAGCAGCTTCATGGTGACGTCCGGGTTGAAGCCGAGGCGCACGGAGGCGGCCTGCTGGACCGTGGCGGTGTTGAAGGGGGGAGGGGCGTTCCGGGTGGACTCGCGGCGGTCGGCTGAGAGCACCCGCCAAGCCTGGCGCTTGCACCACTCCACGGTCTTCTGGGCGATGGCCGGGTCGGTGAGGCGCTGGGCCAAGGGCCGGCCCTTCCAGGCCGCGAGCTTGGCGTTGAACGGGGGCGGCGAACCCGGCCGCTCGAGCTTGGCGCAGAGGACGAAGTAGTCGACGACGTTGAACTTGGAGATCTCGCGTTCGCGCTCGGCCACGAGCCGCAGGGCGACGGATTGGACCCTGCCCGCGCTCCTGGCCTCCTTGCCCACCCGGCGCAGGGTGGGGCTGACCACCCAGCCCACCACGCGGTCGAGCACGCGGCGCGCCTGCTGGGCGTTGACCAGCCGCAGGTCGAGAGGCCGGGGCTGGGCCATGGCCTTGCTCACCTCGGCCTTGGTCACGGCGTGGAACACGACTCGGCGGTAGGTGCGCTCTCCGAGGAGCTGGCTGACGTGCCAGGCGATGGCCTCGCCCTCCCGGTCCGGGTCGGTCGCAAGCAGCACCTCCGAGGCCTTGGCGGCCAAGGCCGAAAGCTCGGACACGGCCCGGGCCGAACGAGAGATGGTCTCGTAGGTTGGCGTGACCTTGCCGTCCGCGAACGCCACGGCCAGGTCGCCCTTGACCGGCAGGTCGCGCACGTGTCCGAAGGAGGCGGCCACGCGGTACTCGGGGCCCAGGAAGTCCTTGATCTTGCGGACCTTGGTCGGGGACTCGACGACGACCAGCTTCACGCTGGAGAGTATAGCAAGAGCTAGGGCATGTCGGCCCACGGGTCGTCCGCGTCTTTCGCGTCTTTGTCCGCAGGCAGGGGAGTGGGCTGGGCCAAGGGGGCCTTCGGCCGGATCTTCGGGACGGAGCGGCGGCGGGACGGGGCCTGCGCCTTCGGCCCAGGCGCCTCAGGCGCAGGGGCGGCGGCAGGAGGCGCGGCGCGGCTGGCGCGCTTCTTGTAGAGGATGTAGGCGGTCGCTGACACGGCGATCAGGACGCAGGAAGCCGCTACGGCCAGGAGGAGGCGCTTGGAAAGGAACCGCCTCACGAGACCCGGGGCCTCCGTCGGGGGCGCCGTCTCAAGGGCCTGGGCGGCAGGGACCGTCTCCGAGACCGGCATGGTGATCGGCATGGTCGGGGCGTCGAGACCCGGGCCCAGGAGCTCGTCTCCCAGCCTGAGGGGGCGGTCCATGCCCTCCTGTTTGCCGTCGACCCGGGCTCCGCATCGGTTGCAGAAGGCCGCGTCGTCCGGATTGGAGTGGCTGCAGCTCGGGCAGCGGAGCGTCGGGGCCTGCGCCGGGGGCGCAGGTCCCGCAGGCGGCGGGGGGTGGGCCAGGGACTCCTTCAGAACGGCATAGTCGGCCACGGGCTTCCAGTCCGAGGTCCTTTGCGAGCCTGCCGGGCAGACCAGGGTCCCTGAGCCGAACCCAGGCTGCTTGAGGAGCTCAGGGATCTCCAAAGGCCCCTGGATGGCCTTGCCGTCATAGAAGAAGAATCTCACCGGTCCCATCGTACACAACCGATGCTATGTCTTTATTGCGGCCCCCCGAGGGATATCTTAGCATGCTGTAATACTCCCGGAGTTCCCCCGTATCCATCCATGAGGGGGAACGCGACCATGGCAAGACCGTGTCCGAAGGCCATCGTGCTGTGCTCCGTGGCGTGGCTCGCGGCCTGCAACCGCGCCGGCCGGTGGGAGAAGGCCTCGCAGTCGAGCCTCGATCTTTTCGAGAAGGGCCGCTTTGCGCAGGCTCTGGCGCCCGGCGAAGAGGCGCTCACGATGGCCGATGATTGGTTCAAGCCCGCGGACCTTCTCAAGGAGGTCGTGGTCCTGGTCCAGCAGGCTCACGGCGCCATCAGCGGCCCGGCTGCCGATGGCTTCGCGCGCCTGGGGACGCTCTACGTGGAGTGGGGGCTCTACGAGCAGGCCGAGCCGCTCCTCAACCGGGCCGGCGCCATCCTCTCGAGGATCGGCGAGCCTTCCCCGGCCGTGCGCGCGTCCTTGGACGAAGGGCTCTGCGTCATCGCGGTCGACACAGGCCGCCTCGAAGCCGCCCGTCAAGCGTGCCCGGCCGCCTTGGGCGCCCGGCAGGGCCTCGTGCCGCCGGACCATCCGGACATGGCGCGGGCCCTGACCGCCATGGGACTCTACCATCTGAGGAGCGGCCGCCCCGACAAGGCCGAAGCGCATCTCGAGGCCGCCCTGAAGGTCTACGAGGATACGCCCGGGGCGGACGTCCAGGGCCTGGCGTCGGCCTTGATGGCGTCAGCCGAGGTCAAAGCGAGCCGAGGCGATCTGGCCGGCGCTGAAGAGGCCTTCGGCCGGGCCAAGGCCAGGTCGGAGAGCCCCTACGCGACGGTCAAGGCCCTCATCCGCGAGGCCGGCTTCGAGCTTCGCGGCGGTCAGGCTCGCAAGGCGGCCGGCGCCCTCAACGAGGCCTTGGCCCTGCACGCGGAACTGCCCCTGGCCGACGGGTTCGACCGCGAGATCATCCTGCTCGGCCTGGGAGAGTCGAACGCCGCCCAAGGGAGGCTCGACGACGCCGAGCATTTCCTGGCGAGGGCCGTGGAGGCCGCCGAGAACAGGCACGGGGTCGGGACGCAGGAAGTGACGGGAGCGCTCCGCGCCCTGGGCAAGGCCCAGGTCTCGGCGAAGCGCTACGGGAAGGCGGCCGGGACGGCGCGCCGCCTGCGCGAGATCGGGGATTCCTACGGTCCCCGCAATCCTCTTGGCAGGCGCGCCTACGAGTCGGCCGCCGGACTCTACCGGTCCATGGGGTCTCGGGCCGCGGCGGAGCGCCTGGAGCGCGCGAAGGGGCTTTAGTCGGCCGGCCGCTCTTGCTATACTGTCCAGCGTGGAGCCTTCGCCGCCGGACTTTCTTCCCTTGGTCGCGGGCTCGGCGCTGGAATACGCGCTCTCCCGCGCCCAAGGCGAGGGCAGGCTGGTCGTCGAGGTCCTTTCCGTCGCGCAAGGCCCCAAGGGGCCCGAAGCCAGGTGCCGGCGAACGGAGACGATCGGCGCGGAGTCGTCGAGGAGCGAATTCACGGTCACGAAGGACTCTTCCTGGGTCCGGGTGGATGGCCAGAAGGAGCTCCCCTGCCGCCCTGCGGTCGGCATGCGATGGGAGGCTCACGCCGTCTCCTTCATGGTCGAGGGGCTCGATGCCGAGGTCCGCGTCCCTGCCGGGGAGTTCGCGGGGTGCCTGAAGGTCTCCTATCTGGTCGCGGCCGGCGACGCCGGGTCCGGGGAGAGGTTCTACGCTCCCGGGGTCGGCTTGGTGCGGGAGGAGTGCGCCGAGGAATCCGATCCTTTCGAGGCCGGCTTGGCGCGGCTGCCGGGGATGGGGCGGCGGGGGATGACGGGATGACCGAGAGGACCGTCCCGCCGCCGGCGCGCAACATGACGGCCGACGCGGTCTCCGGGACGGCCGCGGCCGCGGCCGCCGCCGCGCAGCGCTGGCGGGGCTTGCCCGTCTCCGAGAGGGCCGCTCTGGTGGCGCAGGTCTGGGCCGAGCTCTACCGGCGCAGGCAAGAGCTGGCCAAGGTGGCGCATTCCGAGACCTGCAAGCCCATCGTGGAGTTCTCGGCCATGGAGCTGGCCCCGGTCGGCCTCATCGTGAAATACTTCACCTCGAACGCCCGCCGCATCCTGGGGGACCAGCCGGCGTGCGTGCCGTGGGTCATGCTCAACAAGAAGGCCTACGTGCGCTACGCCCCGCGGGGCGTAGTGGGGCTGATCACTCCCTGGAACTTCCCTTTCCTCATTCCGTTTGGAGACGCGGTCCCGGCCATGATCGCGGGCAACGCCGTGCTGGTCAAGCCTTCGGAGTGGACCTCGCGGACCATGCAGTGGACGGCGGACGCGGTGCGGGGCACGGGCCTCTTGCCCGAGGGGCTCTTCTCGGTCGTGACCGGCGACGGGTCCGTGGGCCGGGAGGTCCTTAAGGCCTCGGACATGGTCCTGTTCACCGGCTCGACCAGGACCGGCAGGTCCATCGCCCAGGAGGCGGGGGCTCTTCTGAAGCCCGTCGTGCTCGAGCTCGGGGGCAAGCACCCCATGATCGTGCTCAATGACGCCGCCTTGCCAAGGGCGGCCAAGGCCGCGGTGTGGGGGGCCTTCGCCAACTGCGGCCAGGTGTGCGTGGGCGTCGAGCGGGCCTTCGTCGAGGAGGAGATCCACGACGCGTTCGTGGAGGCCGTGCGCCGCGAGATGCAGCGTCTGCGGCAGGGCTTGAGCGGCGAGGGAGTGGAGCTGGGCCGGCTCATCTTCCCGCCCCAGTTCGAGCGGGTCATGGACCATCTCGAAGACGCCCGCGCCAAAGGCGCGGCCGTCTTCGGCGGCGAGGTGGTGGACGCCGACAATCTTCTGATCCGGCCCGCCCTGGTGACGGGGGCGACGCCGGAGATGAAGGTGATGAGCGAGGAGACCTTCGGCCCGGTCCTGCCTGTGATGAAGGTCTCGTGCGCCGAGGAGGCAGTGCGCCTCTCGAACTCGGGCCCCTACGGCCTGGCCGCGAGCGTCTGGACCACGGACCTCGACCGGGCCGAACGGCTCGCCGCGATGGTGGAAGCCGGCATGGTGGGCGTCAACGAAGTCTTGAGCCACTACGCGGCGCCTTCCCTGCCCTTCGGGGGCGTCAAATCGAGCGGGCTGGGCCGCCGGCACTCGGACGAGGGGATGCGCATGTTCTGCCACGCGCAGTCGGTGCTGGTCCACGAATGGCCCGCCGGGATGGCCGACCCGTGGTGGTTCCCCTACGAGGGGCGCAAGTCCAGGCTGGTGGAGTGGATCCTGAGGCTTGGTTGACCGGCGCGCTCAACCGAAGAGGGCGCGCACCGCCTCGCCCAGCCCCAGTTCCTCGAGCCGTCTCTTGGACGGCATGCCGGTGTCCGCGTCCCAGCCGAACTCGGAGCGGTATTCCCTGGCCATGGCGTCCGTGTCCAGGGTGACGCCCCGGTGCGGGCCGCGCTCCAGCGGGGGCAAGCCCCTGCCGCGGGGATGCATCCTGGCCTGGCGCGGCGTGATGCCTTCCCGCAGATTGAACGCGTGGCGCAGGTTCTGGATGCGCTCGCCGATCTCGAGGCAGCGCTCCTCGTCCAAGGCCCAGCCCGTGGCCGCGTTGATGTACTCGTAGAGCGGGAGTCTCGGCCCGCAGCTCATCCCGAAGAGGCACACGCCCGTGGAATTGACCAGCTGCATCACCTTGCTGTTGATCGCCTGGTTGCGGGCCTTGCCGAAGGGCGAGAGCCGCCCGCCGCGGCTCTGGACCGGCTTGACCTTCACGGCGTCCTTGCTGTAGCGGTCGATGAGCATCAGCTCCTGCCAGGTGAAGGAGGCGATGGTGTGCCGGCCCGGGGTCGGCTCGGTCTCGTAGGCCAGCCCGTAGCCCGGGTCGAGCCTGGGGTCGTGCATCGGGAGCTCCTGGCCGCCGGCGTGGACCGCGAATTCCTCCGCGCCTCTCCCTATCCTGGCCGCGGCCCGCGCCACGCCTTCGGCCAGCACGTCGCCGATGCCCTGCCGGCCGATGATCATCTCCAGGAGCCGGATCATGGCCTCGGCCTTGCCCCAGCCCAGGTCCAGGCCGCCGAGGTCCCGCTTCGTGAGGATCCCGCGCTCGGCGCACTCGATGGCGAAAGCCAGCACGCCGCCCGCCGAGATGGTGTCCAAGCCGCCGCGGTTGCACAGGTCGTTGAGCTTGAAAAGAGCCGGAAGGTCGTCGACCAGGCACAGTGTGCCCAAGGCGGCCAGGGTCTCGTATTCCGGCTTGTGGGTCTCGGCCAGGGGCCAAGGGCCTTCCTTGACCTCCATGATGCCGCCGCAAGCCACGGGACAGGAGTGGCAGGCGTAGCGCCTCTTCTGGAATCTCAGGACGGCCTCGTCCGCGATCCTGGAGGCCCGGGAAGAAGGGAAGTCGAAGCATCCCGCGCCTTTCCAGTTCTTGACCGGGCTGTCCCCTGATTCCGCCGACATGGCGGTGACGCCCATGGTCCCGTATTTCTGGAGGATCTGGCGCCACAGGAGGCCCGCCTGGGCCATGGCGACGGGGGACATCCGCGTGGCCGTCCCCGCCCACTGCATCGTGCGCGAGCCCAGGAGGTTGCGCACGAAGCCGGCTTGCTTCAAGGCCTTCCCGAAATCCCTGGTCAGGGACCTCATGGCCTGGCCGTCGTGGACCTCGACGGCGCCGCTGCCGCGCACCGCCACCGCCTTGAGCCTTTTCGAGCCCATGACCGCGCCGACCCCGGAGCGCGCCGCGTAGCGGCCTCCGTCGTGGCAGATGCCCGCGAACCTGACCAGCTTCTCGCCGGCCGGGCCGACGGCCGCCACCTTGAAATCGCCCCTGGAGTCGCCCAGCTCCCGGCGGACCAGGCGCTCGGTCTCGACCGCATCCTTGCCCCAGATGGCGGAGGCGTCCCTCAAGCTCGCATGCTCGCCGTCCACCGCCAGGTAGACGGGCCCGGGCGAGACGCCGGCGAGGAAGATCGCGTCCACCCCCGCCCGCTTGATCGCGGGAGAGAGATGCCCGCCGCAGTTCGCGTCGCCCCAGCCGCCCGTGAGCGGCGACTTGCACACGACCTCCAGGCGGCCGGTGAAGAGAGACGGGGTCCCGGTCAGCAGGCCCGAGCAGAATCCCAGGATGTTCCCGGGTCCCAAGGGGTCAGCGCCGGGCTGGATCCGGTCGAAGAGCATCTTGGCTCCGAGTCCGTAGCCGGTCAGGAACTTCCTGTAGATCTCGTCGGGGACGCTTTCCCGCAGGATCGCGCCCTTGGACAGGTCGACCCACATCGCCCGCCCCATGTATCCCTTGCCCATGGACTCCTCCGCGCCGCGATATGATAGCATCTCGGGGATGGTCCTCGGCGTCCACTGCTCGGTCCGCCACGGCTACCTCGCTGCCCTCGAGGAGGCCCGGTCCCTCGGGTGCCGGGCCATGCAGATGCTCCCCTACCGGCGGCGCCACGAGCCGGCGCAGGGCGAGCTGTCCTCCTTCGCGAAAGCGCGCAAGGAGAGTCCCGTGGCCAAGCTCGTCGTCCACTCGAGATATGTCCCCTGCCCCGGTTCCTCCGACGAAGCCCGCCGGGCCCATTCCCGCGACCTCTTGCGCCGCGAGCTCGCGCTCGCGGCGGGCCTGGGAGCTGACGCCTTCGTGGTCCACGCGGGCGCCTACTCGGAGGGAGCGAGCGCCTCGGAAGGCCTGGCTTTCGTGGCCGGGACGCTCGGGGCCGCGATGAGCGGGTCCGGGGCCGGGTTCCCGGTGCTCGTCGAGAACGTCCCGGGCGGGGGCAGGCGCCTGTGCGGCGCTCTCGAGGAGCTGGCGCGGCTGCTCGAAGGGCTGGGGGGGCTCCGGGACAGGTCCGGGCTCTGCCTCGACACCGCGCACGCGTGGGCCGCGGGTTTCGACATCGCCTCAGCCGAGGGCATGTTCAGGTTCCTCGCCCGGGTCAACCGCCTCTTCGGGGCCGAGCGCGTGGGCGCCTTCCACCTCGCCGACACCAAGGCCCTGCTCGGCACCAGGCGCGAGGACCACCGTCACCTGGGAGAAGGCTATCTAGGGAAGGAGGGCCTCAAGGTCCTGCTGGAGAGGCCCGAGTACGAAGCCGCGCCCGCCATCCTGGAGACGCCCCGCGGCCCGGGCTCCTACGCCAGGGACCTGGAGTTCTTGAAGCTTCTGCGATGAGATGCTCTGCCCCTCGCCCTCATCCATCGCCGGATCGAGCGCCGCGGTGGTGCCGAGAAACCCTAAGCCGCCCGGCGTCCCGGCCGGGACCATCCTGCCTTGCGTCCCCAAAGGATCGCCTTTTTGGACGGCCCGAATCCCGCCCTTGCTCCGACGGACGTTTTCCTGGCACTGGCAACTGCTGGGGGTCCGGCCAGCGGCTGGATAATGGGAGCCGTATGAGCCGAGAGGTTCACGTACGGTTCTGAGAGAGCCTAGGGGTGAGATTCCCCAGGGCTACTCACCCCTCGGACCAGCGCCGCCGGCCTGTGCCGCCCGCGAGGGCGGTCCGCCGGTAGGACGAAGAGACAACGCGCGCCGCGCCGGCTGGTAGGTCCTGGGGCGACAAGGAGAACATCTTCGCCCCAGGGCTCGAACGTCGGCGCGGCGCCTGTTTCGCGGTTCTTGCAATCCCGGGATTTGTATGTTAATATGATAGTGTCATACATTGGGAGGCGAGCTCCATGCCCAACCGTCAAGCTCAACCCGTCACGATCACCGTCCCGTCTCAAATGCTGGCCATGGCCGACAGGATCGCCAGGAAGGAGGGGCGGACCCGCTCCGAGGTCTTCCGGGAAGCTATCCGGGCCTATTTCTGGAAGAGGCGCTGGGAAGCCATCCAGGCGTACGGCGCCAGGAAGGCCAAGAAAATGGGAATCAAGACCGACGAGGACATTGAACGTATCATAGACGAGGGGCGCGCCTAAGAAGCTCCCGTGCGGATCGTCCTGGACACCAACGTTTTTGTCTCCGCCGCATTGCGTCCCGAAGGCCACGTGGCGCCCATCCTTCAATTGGCCGCGGAAGGCAGGCTCGCCATCTTCGTTTCGTCCTTCATCCTCGCGGAGCTGGAGAGGACGCTGGCTTCCCCCAAGATCGGCTTTGATCCAGCCAGGGTCCGTGCCACGCTGGCCTCTGTCAGGGAGAACGTCGCCGTCGTGGAGCCCACGACCATGGTGAACGCCATCCATGCCAAAGACTCCGACAACCGCATCCTGGAATGCGCCCTGGAAGCCAAAGCGGACGTTCTGGTGACCGGCAACATGCGCCACATCCGGCCGCTTGGCGCCTTCCAGGGCATCGCTATCCTCACGCCCCGCGAGTTTCTGGATAAATACTTCCCCGCCAACTAGGGCCGCTTCCTCTGGCCGCGTCTGTCCGGCTGGACCGAGCAGTCGGCCCGAAGCCCCTCGAACCGCCCGTCCCAACGCCCGGTTCAAAGGCCCAAAAGGCTGTCTCCCGAAAACCGGCTGAGTCGAGCCACTGGCCCGTTTCGACTTCCGGGGCCCGCCCGGATCCGCTGGGGCCGCGGGCGGCGCGCCGGGATGCTATACTATAAGTACAGGAGTAATACTTAGCCTGGGCGAAGCCCAGGACGGAGGCGATCATGCCCGAAGGCTTGTGGATCAGCGCGACCAACGTCAAGGGCCAGGCCACCATCCCCGGCCCCGTCCGGTTGCTGCTCAAAATTAGGGCAGGCGTAGACAAGGTAGGCTTTCGCGTGCGCAACGGGCGCGTCGACTTGGTCCCGGTCACGGTCAAGGAGAGGCATCTGCGCTTCACGCGCAAGGAGTGGTCCAAGGTCGAGAAGCTGCGGACCCGCGGCAGTGGAAAGGTCTTTCAGTCGGCCCGTGAAGCGGCGGAGTACCTGAAGTCCCTGTAGCGTGATCTTCGAATTTCGCCCCTCCTTCCTCCGGCTCTACAGGGCTCTAAAGAGAAAGGTTCCTCAAAGAGCCGATCCACCTCCTCGCGTCTCGAGGACGCGCTCAAGCTGGCGGGGACCTCCCCCGTCAACGTCACCCGGCTCATGCGCAACATCCTCTGGCAGACGAAGGAGCGCGTTGCCGCCGGCGCGCCTCCCTTCAAGGACCTGCTCCGGACCTTGACGACCAGGAGCTTTCGGAGAAATCCGCCTCCGGTCAGAACCCGACGGCCAGCGCTCCCCAAAGGAAGAGGATGTTGAGGCCGAAGAAGAGGATCTGAAGGAAGAAGACCCACTTGACCCAGGTCCACCACTCCAGCTTGGCCAGCGCCAGGCACCCGATGAGCGTGTTGTTGGTGGGGACGAGCTGGTCGGTGAAGCCGTTGCCGAACTGGAAGATGAGCACGGTGGTCTGGCGGGAGATGCCCAGGAGGTCGCCTAAGGGGGCCATGATGGGCACGGTCAAGGCCGCTTGGCCCGAGCCGGAATTGACGAAGATGTTGATGACGTGCTGGACGCTCAGCATCACGACGACGCAGGCGTATTTGGGGAGCTGGGCCAATGGAGCGGAGAGATGGTGGAGGATGGTGTCGATGATCTTGCCTTCCGTGGCCAGGATCACCATCCCCTGGGAGAGCCCCACCACGATGGCGGCCCCGACCAGGGAGCTCGCGCCTTCCTGGAACGCCTCGGCCATGTCGTCGAGCTTCATCCGGCAGGCCAGGCCGGTCAGGATGCCCATGGCCATGAAGACCCCGGTGATCTCGCCCATGTACCACTTGAGCTTGATCACGCCGACGACGATGACTGCCAGGCTCGCCAGGAGCATCAAGAGGCCCAGCACGTGGCCTGTGGTCAAGGCCTTCTCGTGGCGCGCGGCATCGACCATATGCTTCTTCAGCTCCTGGTCGCGCTCGTAAACGGGGCTCGATTGCGGGCGCTTCTTGACCTTGGCGGCGTGGCGCATCACGAACCAGATGGCCAGGGCCGTGAAGGCGACCCAACAGAGGGTCCTGTAGCCGACCCCGGAGAAGAGGGGCACCCCGGCGATGCCCTGAGCCACTCCGACGGTGAAGGGGTTGAGCATGGCCGCGGAGAACCCGACGGCCGAGGCGACGTAGGGGATGGCGCAGCCGGTGAGCGAGTCGTAGCCGCAGGCGAGCGCGATGGGCACGAAGATGCTGATGAACGGGATGGTCTCCTCGCTCATGCCGAAGACGGCTCCGCACAGGGAGAAGAAGACCATGAAGATGGGGATGACGAGGATCTCGCGGCCGCGGAAGGCCTTGAGCACCCTGAAGATGCCGGCGTCGATGGTGCCGCTCTTCTGCACGATGCCGAACACGCCTCCCACGATGAGGAGGAAGGCGATGATGGTCGCGCCCGCCTCCAGCCCCCGGAGCGGAGCGGTGAGGAGCTCCATCGGGCCTGCCCGACGGGCTGGCACCGGATGGTAGGTGCCGGCGACCACCACCTTGCGGCCTTCCTTCTCGGTCTTGTCGTACTCGCCGGACGGGACCACGTGGGTGGCCAGGGCCGCGGTCACGATGAGAGCGGCGATGATGACGAGGACGTGGGGCACCTGGAGGCGGTCGAAGAACCTCTTGATCCTTCCGGCGAGCTCGGGCGTGTCGGTCCGGTCCATGGCGGGCTAGTCCTCGTAGAAGGCCTGGGTCTTGGCTTGGGCCAGCAGGGAGGCGGCGATGTCGCGGCACTCGAGCGCCCGCCGGCTGGAGTACTCCGTGAGGAGCTTGAGGGCCGCGGCGCGGTCGGGCTCGAGCAGGCGCAGGGCAGGCGCAGGGCCTCGGCTTCGAGCTCCGGCAGGTCCGCCGCCTCGGCCTCCTCGAACCGGCTCCAGGCGTGCCTGATGACGCCCGCGCACCTATTGAAGGAATAGTCGCAGAGCCTGGAGAGCTCCGCGAAGACCCAGTAGGCCGAGGCGGGGTCGTATCCGGGGCCGGCCTTGGAGTGGAACTCGTCGATCGCGGTGACGCCGAAATGCCGCGGGATGTAGGCTGTCGTGAGCGAGGTCGACATCCCGCACCACCAGACCGCCCCGACCTCGGGAGGCAGCCACCCGCGCAGGTGCGCGATGGAGGAGTGCTCGGTGTTGAGCCGGGCGATGGTGCGAGGGCCTGCGCGGAAAGGGGAGCCGGTGCGCGGGTCCGCCCGGTAGGCCGGCGTGCCCTCGTAGGTCTCGCGGAGAAGCGTCATCATGTCCTTGACGGTCGCGCGCTCCATCTTCGCGGTCTTGGCGTCGATCATCTCGTGGCGCAGGGTGTTGTAGGCGTCGGCAAGGTTTGCGGGGTCGCCGTAGGACCGGGAGAAATCGAAGGGCTCCGAGCGGTCGTGCCACCCCTTCCTGGCGGCATCCTCCACCAGGGCCCTGCTGTGCAGGCAGCAGGCGGGGTCGTCGAGCTTCTCGGCGCCGAAGCGGTAGCAGTTGGCGCGCATCGCGATCTCGTCGTCGCCGACCTTCTTGGCCAGCCAGGCCCCGCCCCTGGCCATCTCGAGCCACCAGGCCTCGGCCGGGTCGGCGGCTGCGAGCATCGTGCCTGAGTCCGCGCTCAAGCCGAAATCCTCGCAGAGGCCGCCGATGACCTCCACGGCCTCGCGCGCGCCGCGCGCGCGCTCCAGGGCCAGCTGGATGAACTCAGTCCAGATGACGCCGCCGGGGATGATGTCGTAGGCGGCATCCACCGGCACGTCCCTCATCAAGGCCATGTTGTTGGCGACCGCGACCTGATGCTGGTTGATGCCGAAGGTATGGTCCCCGGGATAGCGCTTCTTGTCGAAGATGCGGGCCGAGAGGTACCGGAAGGTCTTGGAGGGCTGGGGCACGGAGCCGCCGGAGAACGAGGCGAAGGCGGCGCCGGCGGGGAGGTCCTGGGCCTGGGTGATGTCGAGATAGTGGGCGGAGTTGCGCCCAAGCTCCTCGCTGTGAGCCAGCAGCACGGAGCCGTCGGCGGTGCGCTTCCTGCCCACGACGATGGTGGTGCACATGGCTAGCGGCCGGCTGGCGCCCGCAGCAAGTCGCCGATGCCCTCCGGGGTCCAGGTGCCAGGCTTGTGCTGCGGTCCGAGCATGCGGTTCAAGCCTGGCTCCTAGAGCCCCAGCTCGGACGAGACGGCGCGCATGGCCTCGACCGCGAGCTGGGCGAAGTCCGGCAGGGGGATGCCGATGGCCTCGCACTCGCGGATGATGTCCCGGTCCACCGAGGCTGCGAAGAGCTTCTCCTTCATGCGCTTGACCACGGAGTTGGGCTTGACGCTCGCGAGCTTCTTGTCCGGGTAGACCAGGGTCGCGGCGACGACGAGGCCCGTGATGGTCTCGCCCGCGGCCAGGGCCCGGTGGAAGCGGTCGCAGCGCCTGGCGCCCGAGGACTTCTCGTTGTGCATGCGGATGGCCTCGATGACGTCCTCGGGGACGCCCGCGGGCCGCAGTATCTCCGCGGCCTTGGCCCCGTGGACCGCCGGATCGGCGTTCGTGACCTCCACGTCAACGTCGTGCAGAAGGCCGGCCAGGGCCCACTTGGCCTCGTCCTCGCCGAGGCGCTTGGCGAGCGCCCCCAGGACGGCTTCGGAGGCGAGGCAGTGCTTGATCATGTTCTCGCCCTTCACGTGCTCCCGCAGCAGCTTGAGCGCCTCTTCGCGGGTGATCATGCCAGCACCGTGCGCTTGCCCTCGATGACCTTGAGCAGCTTCTCGTAGGATTCGATGAACTTCTTGACGCCCTCGTCTTCGAGCCGGCGCATCACGGCGTCGAGGTCGACGCCGTGGGCCGCGATATCATCCAAGGTCGGCTTGGCCTTCGCTGAGAGCTCGGCGAGGCTGGGGCGGACCTTGCCGTGGCCGCGGAAGGCGTCGAGCGTCTCCATGGGCGCGGTGTTGACCGTGTCCGGGCCCACGAGCTCGGTCATGTAGAGGATGTCGGAATAGGCCGGGTTCTTGGTGCCCGTGGACGCGAAGAGGAGCCGCTGGACCTTGGCGCCCTTCCTGGCCAGGGCCTTGAAGCGCTTCGAGCCGGCGACCTCGCGGAAGCGGCGGTAGGCGAGGACGGCGTTGGCTACCGCGGCCTTGCCCATGAGGGAGCGCAGGGATTCCTTCGCCTTCCGCGAGTCCGTCCGGGCGGCTTTCTCTTCGAGGAGCTTGTCCACCGAGGTGTCCACCCTGCTGACGAAGAAGCTGGCCACGGAAGCCACATGGGAGAGGCCGGCCCCGCGCCGGACGCGGTCCTCCAGCGCGGTCAAGAAGGTATCGAGCACGGCTTCGTACCGGCTCACCGAGAACAGCAGGGTCGCGTTGACGCTGACGCCGTCCGCCAGCAGGCGGCTGATGGCGGGCAGGCCTTCCTTGGTGGCCGGCACCTTGATCATGGTGTTGGGCTTGCCCACCTTCTGGAAGAGGCGCTTGGCCTCCTCCACGGTCTTGCCCGCGTCGTAGGCCAGGCGGGGCGAGACCTCGATGCTGACGAAGCCGTCGGCGCCCTGGGTGTCATCGTAGACGGGCAGCAGGCGTTCGGCCGCTTCGCGGATGTCGGCGACGGCCAGGTCCTCGAAGACCTCCTCCGGAGAGCCCTGCCTGCGCGAGCGCAGGAAGTCGTCGTAGTCCGTGCCCTTGGAGATGGCGCCTTCGAAGATGGTCGGGTTGGAGGTCAGGCCCGAGATGCCGTCCTCGGCGATGAGTCGGTCGAGGGTCCCCGAGCGGTTGAGCGACCTGCTGATGGAGTCGAGCCAGACGCTCTGGCCGGCCTTCTTGAGCTGGAGTAGAGGGTTCATGGCGCTATTGTACCAATTGAATGGGCCTGCTTCGAACCGGTGGGCCCAGACGCGCGTGGGTCCAATTCCATCCGGTCTCTGGGCCGATGGATTCTATTGAAGAACATTGAGACATCATATGATGTCGCCATGACATCCCGATCCCCTCGGTCCATCGTATTTCCCCTGACGGTCTGCTTCGCCGTCAGTCCTCTGGTCGCGGCCGCCGCGAACGTCGCGGCCCCCAAAGTCATCCGGACCGGCCCTGCCGTCCAGCCGGCCGCGGTCGGCGTCAACGCCCTGGTGAACCCCGGCGTCGGCGTTCCCGTGACCGCCGCGCCTTTCGGCGCGGCGGCAACTCCGTCGTTGCCGGCGTACCAGACCCCGTCGCTGCTGGCAGCGCCGATGGTCGAGGGAGAGGTCGGCTTTGCGATGCCTGAGTCCGCGGCGGTTGTCCCGGCCGTCGCCCCGGCTCCTTTCAAGGCGGAGCCTGGCCAGGGGGATGCCAAGAGCGCTTTTTCAGAGGTGAAGGAAGCCGGCCAAGCCCTATTGGAGGGCAAGGCGGTCGAGTCGGACGGCGCCGGGTCCGCGCCGCAGGTGTTGACCCGGGTCTTCGACGGCTCGAAACTCGAGGTCGCATCCGCGAAGGGCGAAGTCCAAGGGGCCTTCTCCTTGAGCGCGTCGCAATCCCATCTGGGCAAGCCCCCGAAGGAGGCCCTGCCCGACATCGACCCGCAGTGGAAGCCTGCGGCCTTGAGCCAGGACCGGCGGCTCAGGTACCGGGTGACCGGCGGGAGCGTCAAGGAGTTCGGCGAGGACGTCAAGATCGAATCCCGGAAAGAGGACCTCAAGTTGGTCGAGGACGCCGCGGGCTTCGCGGAGAGCAAGCTCGAAGGCCCTCTGCAGGACAAGGTATCGGCCAGGGCGTGGACGGCGCCGTCGGGCATCAAGGCGGTGGCTTCGCTGCGGAAGTCGGACAATGAGGCCCTGGCATGGCTTGATGAGAAGGGCGCGGTCCGGTTCCATAACTTCAGCGACAACAAGACCTACAAGGTGGAGGCGGGCGCCAGGGTGGACCTCATCGCGGCGAGCGCCGCCGGCCGCGAGCTCTATGTGCTGACTGGCGGCAGCCTCCAGAAGTGGGATCTGTTGGCGATGGCCGTCGTCAAGGAGACCCTCCTGGTGGGCGGCCAGCCGCACCAGGTGGAGGACGCGGTCTCCCTGTCTCCCGCCAAGCAGGGCAGCGACGACGGGATAAGAGTGGTGACCAAGAGCGGGCGTCTCTACTGGATCAAGGAGCGCTTGATCGAGATGACGCGCAAGGACGAGATCGTGGACCTCCACGGCAACCTGATCACCGGGGTGGAGTCCGCGGGCGGCGGGCTCTACCTGGCGAAGAGCGCCGAAGGGACCAGGATCTACTCGGCAGGCGTGGACGGCGAGGAATCCCTGCTCGAGGAGGTCGGGACCTTGCCCCTGGAGGTGAAGGCCCTCGCGCGAAGCCCGGTGCGGTCCATCTACTTCGCGGTGACCTCCGAGGGGCTCGTGGAGTACGAATCCAAGGCCGGCCGCTACATGGTCTTCAAGGTGCCGGGCCTCTCCGAGGCCCTGGCCACGGGGCTTGCGGCGGCCTTGGACATGCGGTGGGAGTCCATAAAGATCTCGGTCGGCGACAGGGTCTTCGAGGCCAGGATCGCGGAGGCCAGGGAGTTCCTGGCTTCGCGGTCGGCGGAGGTGAGGCTCTGGTCCCAGGACAACCCGATGTACGTCGAGGGCGGCTACCTGCGCATCGGGAGCTTCAAGTTCAAGATCGCGGCGAAGACGCCGGCCACGCGGTCGTGGAGCCGGCGGGCGTGGAACAAGGCGCTCAGGCTCTTCGGCCGCGGCGTTCCAGACGGGGTCTTGGACCTCGGCATCTCGGAGATGGATTGGAGAGCTTTGAACCTGCCGTCGAACAAGCGGCTGATCTACGACACCCTGAAGGGGTTCTCCTTGAACCAGCACATCCTCTACATCGGCGAGACGGGGGGCGGCAAGACCTGGATCGCCACCATGCTGGCCAAGTTGACCGGGAACGATCTCTGGATGGTGTCGATGAACGAGTACACGCGCAACAAGGACTTGATCGCGCGGGAGACCTTCGGGGAG
>JACQWX010000063.1 GCA_016209035.1 Elusimicrobiota bacterium
GGCAGGCTCTATTTCAAGCCCCTGCCAAAAATCCCCTCTCCGTTACCTTCTTCTTTCTTTTGGGGCACCATCTCCTTCCTTCCCCATCCCCAAACAGCGGGATGGGGAAGTTCTGGGCTGCGTGCACTTTCGCCAGGAAATTTGCTATAATGCTGTTGAGGGGCGGTTTTCGTCCCTCGCCACAAGCTGTATGTGAGCATGCCGTAAGGTTAAAGAGGTTAAGACAAGAATAATGGCTACGGGCAAAGTGAAGTGGTTCAACGACCAGAAGGGATTCGGCTTCATCACTCCGGACGACGGTTCCAAAGATCTTTTCGTCCATCACTCGGCTATCTTGGGTGACGGGTTCAAGACTTTGGCCGAGAATCAGGCCGTCGAGTTCGAGACCCAGCAGTCCGACAAGGGTCCTCGCGCCACGAACGTCAGGAAGATCTGACGCCGCGGCAAGGCCTGTACCCGCCCGCATCGCCCCAAGCGGTGCGGGCGGTTCCTTGTTATGGTCTGCGGGTGTAGGGGACCTCGACGGATTTGGCCGGGGTCCTGCAGAGGGACGCGGCGTCGAACATGAACCCGCGCACGGACACGGGGGCTTGCTCACGGAGTCTGCCCTCGATGTCGGTCCCCACGTAGATCGCGGCGCCGGCGTAGTTGAGCTCGCCGCAGCGGAGCTCTTGCTTCCTCCCGGTGAAGAGGTCTCCCACGATGGACCAACCGGACTCCTCCCTGGCCCCGCCGGAGATGTGGAACCTGCCGGAGACGGGCTTACCTTCCATCAGCATGACCGAGCCGGTCGTGAATGGATGGTAGTAGGGGAAGTGCACCTCGACGCCCACGATGTCCACGCAGAACTCCTTGGGGAGCGCGAGCTCTTCGGCCCGGGGGTCCTCGGCCCGGGTCCAGCACTTGCCTACCTTCATGAGCGTGGTGCGCGGAGGGTACATCTCATCCTTGCCGCCTGCGGCCCCTGGGCCTGCGGCCCAGGTCTTGAAGTCGGTCAGGCCCGTGCGCAGGGATTCCCAAGCCTGCGTCACCAGGGACTCGAATCCTGAGGCTGCGCCGTCGGCGGCTTGGGCTGCCGGGATGCAGGCCAGCAGCAGGGCTGCGACCACCACTGATCGAAAGGTCCGCATGCGATTCCTCCTCGGGCGGTTGCCCGCGCTACCTTATCCTCGGTTCGTTGATCCAGCGCCAATCATGCTCGGCGATGAGGAAGGCGACGAAGCGCCTGTTGTCCTCTTCCAGGCCCGCCAGGAGCTTCTCCAGCATGGAGCGGGTCGGGTCGCCGGGCTTGCGCGCCGCGATCTCGGAGGACACCCGGTCCTGCATCACGGGGATCGTCTCCATCCCGGTCTTATTGCCGACGCGGTCGAGGGTCATCTCCGAGCCGGGGGCCTCGAGCCAGAGCATGAATGACTCCGCGAGCTCGGAGTCCTTGAAGTGGTTGATGGTCTCGATCTCGGGCAGGGCCCTGGGCGAGCCGCCGAGCTCGAGCCAGACGCGGACGGTCATGCTCAGCTTCATGTACTCCTTCTCGGCGCTGTCGACCATCTGGTCCAGCATGAGCTTGGAGGCTTCGCGGGTGATGTAGGAGGCCAGGATCCGCGGGTAGAGGGGGAGGCCCTCCCGGAGGGTGATGACGGGCTTGGCCTTGGGCTTGAGCTCGATGGCGGAGGCGGCGGCCTGCTTGCGGAACTCGATCTTGACCCCTGCCTCCTTGAGGTACTCGACCACCTGCATCCCGACCTCGTTGCCGTCGTTCATGGCGACCAAGGTGCTCTCGATGGCGCCGATCCGCGGCGGGTCTTGGTGCTTGAGCCGGAACGCCGGGAGTTCCAGCTTGCCGGGCAGGTCGATCTTGAGCTCTTCCTGGGCGGCGGCGAACGGGGCGGCGAAGAACAGGGCCGAGACCACCTTCGTCCTATTAAGGAAAAGGAAAAGGACCCAGCCCCCAAGGGACTCAAAGCGCCTGGACCCCGTCGAGTTGATGTCCGCCACCCCCATTTGGCAGAATCTGGCCATGAAAAAGACCCTTGTTCTGGCGGTGTCGCTCCTCGCCACGGCGTCCGCGGTCTGGGCGAGCCCGTTCTCGGAGTTCGAGCAGCGGATCAAGGAAGGGATCATCAAGCCCTTCGCGCTCGACGTCGGCGGACTCGTGGGGGCCACGGGCTTCGCTCCCGCCCGGCCCTTGGGCTTCCTCCATCCCTCGGTGCGGGTCGTGGCCGTGGTGCAGAACGAGCCGGACAAGGACAACATGGTGCTCCGCGACGCCGGGATCACGACCTTCGGCCTGCCGGTTGCCGAGGCGGCCTTGGGGCTGCCGTGGAACTTCGACGTCGTGGCCCACGGCTTCAGGTTCCAGAACCTCTCGGTGTTCGGCGGGGGCCTGCGCTGGTGCCTGTTCAAGTCGGGGATGACGACCAAGGCCCTGCCGTCGCTCGCGGTCTCCGCGTTCGGCGACAGGATCGACTTCTCCGCGTTCCAGGCATCGCACTTGGGCCTCAACGCCGTGGCGACCTGGGACCTGCCGGTCCTCGCCACCTATGTCGGCGTCGGCTACGACGCCACCAACCTGAAGGTGCAGAGCGCCACCATGGCATCCGGCAGCAGCATCGTGCCCAACACGGCCGTCGAGGGCTTGAGCGACACTGCGACCGGCTCGCGCTTCATCGCCGGGGCCGAACTCAAGCTCATGTTCTTCAGACTCAACGGCGGGGCCCTGCTCCTGCACGGCAGCCAGGGGTATTTCGCGAGCGCAGGGCTGACATTCTGATCTCCGCCGGAACGAAGACGCCCCGCTCCATTTTCGGGAGCGGGGCGCCGTACTCCTGGGATCTTTCGTGGCCCAGGTGCCAGGCTTCGGGCTCGGCTAGGCCTTCGCGGCCAAGCCTGGCACCTACGCTAGTAGCGTATTCCCACAGACCTGGCCTCCTCGCGCAGGGCCTCGGTCACCTTGGCGTCGAACCCGTCCTTGGCGGCCGGCTCCTTGGCCGCCTTGTCCGCGATGAAGCCTTCGCGCTTCTTGGCGAGGTCGGCGAGCTGGCCTTTGAGCTTGGCGCGCTCTTCGCGGACCTTGGCCAGCTCGGCGTTCTTCTCCCGGAGCGATTTGCCCTTGAGGGACGAGGGGAGCTCGCTGTCCTTGACCTCGTCGAGCTTGACCGACCCTCCTTCCACGGCGGCCAGGAGGTCCTTTTCCGCCGCGAACCCGGTCTTGCTCTTGTACTCGGCCCGGGCCGCCATGGCTGAGGCCGGCGCCATGGCCGCGAAGCTGGCTCCGCGCACGGCGTCCGCGCGGGCCTCAGCGGCCTTCTCCCCGTAGGCCAAGGCCGTGCCGTCGAGCTTGGCTTGGAGCTCGGCGATGGAGCGGTCGAAGGGGGTCTCGATGGTCCGGACCCCGCCGCCCTGGTCGATGGTGAAGAACTTCCCTTCCCCCAGGCTGGCGATCCTAGCCCAAGCCTCGCCGGTCTGCGGGTCGGCGCCGCAGCGGATGGCGTTGACCTTGATGCCCTTGACCACGGCGGCCTGGACCGTCTGGGGATAGGGACGGACGTCCTTGTAGTCCGTGTGCGGGGGGGCGTCGCCCACCAGGAACACGATCCGCAGGGTCCTCGGCGCGCCGCTCCAGCCCCCTTTCTCCACCGCGTCCTGAAGGGCTTGGAGCACGTCCTCCGGCCCGTCGCCTCCTCCTTCGGCCTTCAAGGCCAGCAGCTTCTCGTAGACCGCGTCGAGGTTGGCGGAGAGGGGTTCGACTTGCGTCACGTACCGGTCGCCCCGGTCGCGGTAGGCCACCAGCCCCATCTTGATCTTGGGGGTGGGCTTGCCTTTGGCCATGTCGTTGACGATGGACCAGATCTTGCGCTTGGCTCCCTCCAGGAGCCCGCCCATACTGCCCGTGGTGTCCAGGATGAAGACCACCTCGATGGAGGGGGGGCTCTTCTTGGGGGCGTCGGGCTTGGGGTCGGCCGCGAGGGCCGGACGGACGGCAAGAGCGGCGAGGACGGCGAGGAGCGGCAGCGCTTTCATGAGGGCCTCCTAGGGCGGGACCGGATGGTGCTCACGGGGATGGGACACCGGAGCGAGAGGGAAGTTCCTCCCCGGATTCCACGCCGGGTCACCTCATGATCTGGACCCTGCCGATGGACGGCTGGGGCACCAGGGCCCTGGTGAGCGACCCGATGCCTTCGCTCACGTACATGGCCACCACCAGGACCACGCTGGCGAGCACGATGCCCACCGCGATGTTGCCTTTCTTGAGCTCGGCGCCTTCGTCGATGTCCCTGGTCAGCTTGCCGTAGAAGCGCAGGGAGAAAGACACGGTGAAGAGCGCGATGACGAAGACCAAGACGAGCTGGGACACGGCGAAGAGCACCATCTTCCCGAGGCTGAAGTCCGCGTCCTGGGGGGTGAGGAAGTAGATCCGCACCAGGCTGATCACGGGCCCGATGCCTTTCTGCACCATGAGGGCCGTGGCGAAGAGGAGCGCGGCCAGCAGGACGGCGATGGCCACGTTCTGCTTCTTGAGCTCCTCAGCCTCGTTGTAGTCCTTGTGCATGTGGCGCATGGACACGTAGTTGACGTAGAGGATGAGGACCGACATGATGACCGTCAGGACGAACTCGAAGATGCTCACGAGCACTCTGGTGACGTACATTTCTCCTCCTTACTTCGCTCTGGTGTCGGACTTTGACATACTCAAGTCGCGGAGATAAAGTCTGACACCTGTCAGAATGGCTGGATGGGCACCCCGCTCATCTTGTCGAGCAGCCCGGTCGTGTAGTCCGAGACCAAGCCGACCGGCAGCCACGCGGGGCCGGCCGGCTCGACGAGAACGTATTGGACGCCCTTGTGCTCCAGGAAGACGTCTCCCTGGCGCGGCATCCTGGCGAGGCCGATGAGGAAATGGCGGGGCAGGGCCACGCCCACTCCCTTGATGCCCTTCCAGTTCGACAGGACCGCGCCCAGAAGGGCGGACTTGGAGTCGCAGTCGCCCCACCCGTCGTAGAGGGCCTGGGGAGGGGGATGGACGCCGCCGATGCGCCGGCCGCGCTCGGACTCGGGCGGGATCCGGTATGCCAGCGAGGTCTGCACCATGGCGGCCGCGGCGCCGATGATGTCCTCCGAATCGTATCGCCTGGCCTCTCCGACGCGCTGAAGCGCCAAGGCCAGGCCGTTGACCCGCTTCATGTTGCGCCAGATGAGCTGTGGGATGTCCACCGAGACCGTGTCCTTGCCCACCACCTTGAAGCCGCGCGACAAGAAGTACAGCTTCACCTGCTCTTCGTAGGCCGCCTGGCCCTGCTTGCCGTAGCGCTGGAAGATGCCGTCGAGCTCGCCTTTGGAGTAGCCGAACTCCTTGAGGGACGCGTCAAGGTCGGCCTGGACCAGGCTGAACTCGACCTTGAGCGGGTCGTTGTTGAAGTTCCTGAACTTGAGCTGGACCTCGTATATGTCCTGGGAGAGCGGGGTCCTCTTGAAGCTCGCGCCTGGAGGGCGAGGGAGCTCGGAATCCTCGCCGGTCTGCCCGTAGGTCAGGGTCCGGACCTGCGCCAAGGGCGGCCAGGAGAACCGGGGCGCGGTCGAGGTCGGAGACCGAGCGCCCCCCGCGCCATCAGGAAAGGCGTGGGCGGCAGGGGGCGCGGCGTTCTCCGAGAGTTCGGCGTCCCAGGAAAGGTGGAGCGACGTGGCCGAAGCCGCCAAAAGCAGCAGGCACAGCGCCATCCGCGTCCGGCTCGCGATTGTCATGTCCAGCGTGACGATTGTACCATCTTTGCCGTCGCTGGAGACCCCGCTCATCTCGCGGCCTGCGAAGCGCAGGTCGCCAGGCGCCGGTGGTCGGCAGCCTCCACCGTCCCCCGCTCCACGTCCAGGAACAGGGCCTCCTCGTAGGCCAGGTCCAAGCGGCCGGTCTCGACGATGCGGGAAGGTTCGAACCTCATGCGGGGGCTGATGACGGCCGCGCGCAGCCGCGTGTTGCCGGTCGCCAGGCGGATGGCGCCGGTCACGTCCCAGGTGGCGTCGAACACGGGCGCCTTGCCGCGGACGTAGCGCTCCGGCAGGCGCACCAGCAGGAGCTTGTCTTCGGGCCAGCGATCGAGGTTCTTCTGGACCAGCTCGACCACCCCGCATTGGCGGCGGTAGGATTCGGCCCAGGCCAAGGCGGATCCGGCGCTCGCCGAGATGAAGAGGCCCGCGGCGGCGGCCAGGACCCAGGGAGCGCGGCCCGATGGGGTCTTGCCCGCGACGCACCCGACGGCGGCAAGGACGATGCCCAAGGCGGGCGCCAGATTGATGCGGTTCTGGTGGTTGAGGGGCGTCGGAAGGTAGTCGGAGAACGCGATGGGAAGGTATCCCAGGAAGAACGCGGCCGCGCCGAGGAAAACGAGCGCGTCCGCGGGCCTTCCCTCACGTTCCCAGGGCTTGCGGAGGCACACCCATGGAACCGCCCATCCCAGGATGCAGACGACCGGCGCCGCGGTGAGCGCGCTCCAGACCGAGCCCAGGGTCGAGACGGCCAGCTTCGGGCCGAAGTTGGCGTTGATGCCGGCAAGATATACCTTCAGGAAGTGCCAGGGAGAGAAGACCAAGGCCTTCCTGAAGGGGATGTCGAAGAAATGGGGGACGAAGAACAGCTTATAAATAAGAAAAACGGCGACAACGGCAACGCCAACCAAGACCCCGCGCTTTGCCCGCGGCGAGAATCCCGCTTCCCAAAGCGTCGGGGTGACTAGCCAACACAGCGGGAGGAACACCGTCTGGTCGTAGGTGGTCAAGGACAAAAGAAGGAAGGCGGCAGAGGTCGCTAGGCCGCGCTTGCTCCCGGATTCGACCCATCCGAGGAACGCGAGGTGGCTGATGAGATAGAAAAGGAGGGAGAGCGGGTTGATGACGTTAAGAGGCCAGAAGAGGTCCGCGTCCTTGCTCGGGTAGGCGAGGATGAGGAGCCCTCCGAGCAGCGCCAAGCCCGGCGAGACCCGGAACTTGCGCAGGAGGAGGGTCGCGGCAAGGCCGATGCCGACGTTGACGCAGAGCAGGAAGATCTGCCAGGGCACGGGGTCCAGGCCGAAGAGGGTGTAGAGGGCCGGCCACAGCACGACGTCAAAGGGCCTGAAGAGCTGGGACGGGTCGCCCTGGGCGAGGGCCCGCATGCGCAGGCCGAGGTCATCGGGCGCGAAGTGGATGAAGGAGAGGGAGTACCAGTCGTCGTGGTAGAACCCGAGGTCCAAGAGGGCGGGGCCGCCGTAGCAGAGGAGTCCGGCAAAGGCCAGGATGGCCGCTGCGCCCACTATCGGGGGGCTCCTCGATTCCAGTTTTCGCGCACGCAGGCATAGGGGACCTCAAGGGCCCTGACGGCGGCTCCTTGGAGCCAATGGTCCAGCCGGCCCGTTGAAGGGTCGAGCGCGAGGAGCGCGGGATGAGCCCGCGCCGAGAGCGCGACCGGGTGGCCCTTCATGCCTTGATGAAGGGGAACGACCGCGTCGCAATCCGCGGGTTCGGGCAGGTTCACTGCGATGAGGTCGAAAAGCCCGGGTTCCCACACCGGCATGTCCACATGGTGGACGAAAGCCCATTCCCGCAGGGGCATGGCTTGGAGCAGGGCCTGGAGCGAGGCCAAGGCAGGGGCCTGGGGGTCCACGCCGACCCATCTGACGCTTGCGTTCAGAGAACGGCATCTCTCGATCCAGCCCTGCTGGATCGAGACCGCGACGTCATCGGGAGGGAAGAGGGAGCTCAGGAACTTGACCTGCCTCTCCAGAAGGGTCTCGCCGCCGCAATCGAGCCAGGCCTTGGGCCCGCCGGCGCGCGTCCCTTTGCCGGCTGCCAGCAAGTAGGCCTGCATGGGAACGGATCCGTGGCGTCGGGTTCCCTCGTCCACGCGGGTTCCGCGCCTCTCCCGGGCTGCGTGCATCGACGCTAGTGTCCTGGACTCGGGCGAACGATGAGGGGTTCTGTATCCATCGGGCACGATAACGCGCCCGAGTTCGTCCAGTTTCAGGACGTCAAGGCGCGGTAATCCGGCGTCCGGCAACTTGGGTTTGGATCCGTCTGATGTGGTCATGATATCTCCATGCGTTCAACGCGCCGGGATAAGATCGAGGACTCGACAACATGCTATGACATCAGTAGGTCGGCGTCATCGGTGCGAAGGGCGTTCGGGGCGACATCTGAAAGCGATCTGCCGCTTCGGGTGCAAGCTTTCGATGTCTCATCATCCAGCGAACGCAACGCTGTCCCATTTCCAGATTCGATGTTGGTGTTTCCGCCTTGAAATCGGCTGCCATGGTCTCCATGTCCCGCCAGTCGACATTCCGCAGAATGGCGGCAATCATCTCGTGTTCTTCTTTCTTTAGGGGCAAGGGGCTTGGTTTCAAGGCGGCGTAGAGCACCACCTGAAAAACGTCCCGCGCGGACTCGATAGGGCTTTGGTCCTTTTGCGCAATGTGCGCGCGGGGCTTCAGGTCGGGCATGCTCCCCGCAGCGAACTCGCACGCCACACGATACGCTCCGAACGGCTCTGCCAGCCGTGACTTTGCTTCGACGCAGGGCCAGGTGTGAAAGGATCCCACGATGAATCCGATGGCTTGCTCAGGGCCCTGTCGTTTTAGTTCCAGAAGACGGTTCAGCATGCCTTCATCCCGTATGGTCAGCCTCTTGTGCTCCGCGGCTTTGGCCGATTGCCAAGCAGCGACTGTTTTGCCCAAGTCTCCACGGGCCAGTCTTTGGAGGGCCGCTGCATAGGAGGCATTTCGCAATTCCCACAATCTTGATATTTCCCGGCTGGATTCTTCAGACCATGCGGCGGCCTCGGCATATATTTTCTTGCGAGTCTTGTAGACATCGCCGGCGATCTGGGTGAGCAGGCGGACGGACTTGTCTTTGTTTTTTCGCAGCCAGTCCTTGGAATACAGCGACTCGGGAGGCGCAGTGCCGTCGGAAATGTTTTGCAGCCTCTCCTGCGCAAAGATTCCGCCTTGCCGGCCGTCGGGGGGCGCAAAATCCAGGTAAAGCACGGTGTGGGAAGCAATGAAAGACTTCAGTTGCTTCGAAAATTGTTCGGCATGGTCGTGATCGCAGAGGAAGAAGTCCGTCCGGCCGCCATTTGCGCAGACGGGGACGGCACTGACCATCAGAGACAGGCCGACGAGAAGGAAGAACCGAAATGCCTTGCGCCTGGAAGTCATTCGGGAGCCATCCTTCGTCTCGAAAGCGCGGATTTCGAAGCCGAGCCGAGCGGCGCAAAGGCGCAGCCCCGAAGCCGCTGGCGCGGCAGGAGCGTGGTTTTCGGATGACCTCCAGCCATCCTCCATAGTATAGCCGGATCTCCAGCGGTTGGCAACGAAGCTGACATGCAGGCAGGAGAATCGAAGTAATCCACATCTATGGTCTCCAACTGGAAATCAACCTCGGGCTCAGGCCGCCAGATCCAGCATTTGGCCAGCTCTCAATTCAGGGGCTCAATTGCTATCATCTGTCGCGGCCATGAGCCATCTTCAAGCCGCCGTCCTCGGCGTGGTGCAGGGGCTGACGGAGTTCCTGCCGGTGTCGAGCTCGGCCCACCTCATCCTGGTTCCCAGGCTCTTCGGTTGGCCCGACCAGGGCTTGGCCGCGGACGTCGCGCTCCATTGGGGCACCATGGCCGGACTTCTGGCTTACTTTTGGAAGGACTGGTGGAAGATCTTGAAGGAGAGGGAGCAGCGGCGTTTCCTGCTGTGGCTGGTGCTGGCGAGCGTCCCGGCCGCCGTCCTGGGGCTCTTGGTGAAGGACTTCGTGGAGACTGCGTGCCGAGGGGTCGGGCCCGTGTCTGTCACGCTCGTCGCCTTCGGCCTGCTTCTGGGCTGGGCCGACCGGGTGGGCTCGAGGGCCCGCGGTTGGGAAAGCCTCGACCTCAAGACCTGCGTCTTGATCGGTCTCGCGCAGGCGCTGGCGCTTTTCCCGGGAGTATCGCGCTCGGGCGTCACCATCACGGCCGGACTCTTCCTGGGGTTGAAACGCGAGGACGCGGCGCGCTTCTCCTTCGTGCTGGCCGTGCCCGTGGTGTTCGGGGCAGGAATCCTGGAGTTCAAGCACCTCGGGGAGATCGCGCTTACCCCTCCTTTCTGGACGGCGGTCATCGCCGCTGCCCTCACGGGATTCGCGGTCATCGCCGGCTTCCTCAGGTACCTGAGGAGCGGGAGCCTGCTCGCCTTCGCGGTCTACCGCGTCCTTCTGGGCTTGCTCCTGCTGGCGATGCTGCGTTGAGGCGGCGAGGGACAGCCGGCTGGGTGCCCAGCCGGGGTTCCTGCGCCTAGCGCTCCCTGGCCGGCACCTTCTTGACCAGGATGTAGAGCTGTCCGTCCGCCCACTGGTTCTTGGCCATCTCGGCGGCCATCTTGCCGTGGCCGGCGTAGATGTCCACGCGGCCGGGGCCCTTGATGGCGCCGCCCGTGTCGAGGCAGAAGGCGAAGCGGTTGGTCGGGAACTTGCCGACCAGCTTGCCCTCCGAGTCCGCCTGGGGCGAGAGCGTGCTGAAGTAGGCCAGGGCTCCCAGCGGGATGATGCTCGGGTCGATGGCGATGGCGCGGCCGGGGTTGAGGGACTGCTCGGCCGTGCCCATGGGCTCGCCGTCGGCCGGCAGGGGCATGAGCTTGAAGAAGGTGTAGCGCGGGTTCTGGGCCATGGCCCATTCCTGGGCCTCCGGGTGGTCGCGGAAGTACCGCCTGAGCTTCTCGTGCGTGATCTCCTCGCGCGTGAACACCCCGGCCTTGACCAGCGAGAGCCCCACGGAGTTGTAGGTCCAGGCATTGGTGGCCGCGAACTGGGCTAGCAGTTTCCTGCCGCTGGGGAACATGAGGATGCCCGAGCCCTGGATATGGAGGTCGAGGATGTCGAACTTGGTCGGGAGCCATGCCAGCTCCAGGCCCTTGCCTGCCAGGGCTTTGTGGGAATCGATCTGGTCGCGGTTGAAGTACGGGACCACCTTCTTGTCCTTGTCGACGCGGCCGATGAGGGTGTCCGCGGGGTATTTCTTGTCGAAGTCCGCCAGGCCGACCTCGAGTATGTCCGGAGGCTTCTTGTAGATGGGGTAGGGGTACTTCGGGCTCTTCGCCATGCTCGCGGGCAGCTCCGGCTGATAGTAGGACGAGAAGACGACCTTCCCCTGCCCGTCCGAGCCGACGGACATGAAGACGTCGAAGTCCTCGGCTACCTTGGCGTTGAACTCCTCCGGGGGAAGGTCCTGCTGCCAGAGCGCGATGAACTCCCGCGCCGTGGCCTCCAGGATGGCTGGACCGTAGTCGCGGTCCGCGATCCGGAAGAGCTTGGGCTGAGACTTGGAGAGGTAGAGCGCGGCTTTCTGGGCCGCCTTCACCAGGTTGGCTCGGGCCTTCTTGGTCGTCAAAGAATCGTCGAACCGGGGGAGCTCCGAGCCGGACAGGAGCTTGAGGGGGGCGGCCTGGGCCGAAGGCCCAGGGGCCGCCGGCTGCGCGCTGACCGGCGGGGTGGCGGCCGGCGCGGCCGGCTGTTGCGGCGCGGCAGCGGCATGAGCCATGAACGCAAGAAGCAGCCAAACGATGTTCATCATGTCAGCAGTATAGGAGAAGCAGCCGCCGGGCGTCAAGTTGTGGCACCCCCTATTGACAAATCAAGGTTGTGGGCCTACACTTCAGGTGTACGGAGGGTACCCCTATGACCCGAGCCTTTTTCGCTCTCGCTTTCGCCCTTTCTCTCCTTCCCTGGACCAGCCCACTGGCGACCCAGAGCAATGCGGCCGTAATGCCTGCCTTGTCGGTCAACGAGGTCAAGGACATCCCGTGGAACGACCCCGGCCACCAGGCTTTCTTCAAGTACCAGGCCTATCTGGCCAAATTCGTCAAAGACAAGGGCGCGCCGGCCGTGGTTTTCTCCCATGAGACGGAGGATACTTGGAAGAGGCTTTCCAAGGAGGAGCGCGTCAAGCGGGTGGCTGAAGGCGAGGCCTATCTCAAGGGGCTCCTGGAGGACTTTCTCGGAGGCAAGACCTTCATCAACCAGGCGCAGGCGGAATTGCTCCAGAGCGTTCTCGACCCGGAGGTCATGAAGGGGCTGGCCGCGGTCATGACGGCCAGGAGCTTCAACAACCCCGCGCAGATCAAGGCCGCTCAAGATGCGCTGGCCAGGCTCAAGGGCCGGTTCGGGGGCATCGACGTCGACCTGGACGGCGCGTTCGACGGCAGCAAGCAGAAGGGCGGGGTGTTCGTGGATCAGTACGCGAAGCTCGGGAAGGTGGACTACCTCAAGCCCGATCCACAATCGCCTTTCCTGGATTCCCTCTCCTCCCCCGAGATCGCGGCCGTGGTGAACGACCGTCAGAAGTTCCAGGAATTCCTGGACGACAAGAAAGTCTCTCCGCAGGCGGTCCCTGGATTGATGGCGATGTACGACACGATCACGAACGCGCCGCCCGAGGTGAAGGCCGAGCTGGCGCACATCCTGCCCACCGTGGTGCGTTTCATCAAGGACGGCAACACGATCTTCATCATGAAAGAGGAGGGCGCCCTGGGGATGGCCGTGCCCGGAAAGTACGACCTGCCGCAAGCGGCCGGGCTCAACGCCGTCCTGGTCAGCGACAATCCGGACGACCCGGCGTTCAAGGGCAAGGCCCACGTCGCGGGCAAGACCTTGGCGCACGAGTTCCAGCACATCTACGACATGTACACGGGGCGCTATTACACGCTCGACTCGGAGTTGCGCGGGTTCAAGACTGCGATGCTCTATTTCGAGGCATTGAAGAAAGGGGAGTCGGCGATGTACGACACGCTCCTGAACAACGACGACGACGAGGTCCGCGGCATCGTGCGAGACTTCGAGGACTACGCGAAGGCGTACAAGGAGGGGCCGAAGGCCTTTGCCCAGACGGTCTCCCAGGGCCACGGGTATGCGCGGTGGTACGAGGGGGTGTTCCAGGGCAGGGCGCCGCTGCGCCACGTCCTGGACCCTGAGAAGGGCGCGCCCGCGGAGCTCGACGCTTGGAAGGCCTTGCGCGAGAGGGCCAAGGGCGACGTCGCGGCGCTGGAGCGCGAGCTCTCCGAACTGGGCGCGCGGCGCGACAAGACCCCGTCGCGGCAGTCGGACAAGGAATACGAGAAGACGGCCACCGACCTCAAATACGCGCGGTTCAAACTGGCCCAATACGAAGGCAAGGCAGCTGAGCTGGAGATGCGCATCCGCCGGATGCGGTCCGAGCTGGATTGGCTCAACAAGAAGAGCCGGGCCAAGGGAGAGAAAGAGCCGCCGCAATTCGACATGAACCTTGCGGTGGATAAGGACTACGTGACCCCGTGAGAACCATCTTTCTGGCGGCCTTGTCGCTGGCGTGCGCGTCCTGGGGAGCCATCGGCTATACCCGGTACGCCCAGCCGAAGGGGGACTACGTCATCGAGTACCCCTCGGATTGGAGGCGTTCCTACGGCATGCAGACCGTGTGGCTCGAGCCCCCTGGCGCGAGCTCCAAGGTCAAGGTCGGGCTCGAACTGCATCCCTACGGCAAGGAGGCGGCCTTGCCCGAGGGCTACATCGCGGAGCTCATGGAGAAGGTGGATGTCGTCAAGAAGCTCGACTCCAGGGGCGAGGCCGAGGTCGCGGGCCGCAAGGCCGAGAAGCTGGCCTTCACCGAGGTCATCGAACATAAGGGCCGATTCGGGGAGAAGCTCCCCGGGCCCCTCAGGGAGATCCACTATGTCGTGCCTTTCTCCGGCAAGTGGTTCTACGTGCTCAAGATACAAGGCATCGGCGAAACCTACGACAGGGCCCTTCCCGAGTTCGAGCGCCTCGCCCAGAAGCTGGAGTTGAAGGGGCCGCCGGACGCGGCCAAGTCCCAGCCCAAGCAGAAGGCCAAGCCCAAGAAGTAGCGCCTTCCGTCGATTGATTTCCCTAGCCGGATATGGTATAGTCAACTTTTGGCAAAATACGGTAAGAACATGACACAACATGGACTAGGCGCCTGGCTTGAACCGCGGGCATGCGCCGCAGGTTAAGCCCGGCGCCTGGGCTGCGCGAGAAATGTATTTAAAATCGATTGAAATCGTAGGCTACAAGTCCTTCGCGGACAAGACGCGCCTGGAATTCGAGCCCGGCATCACCGGGATCGTGGGGCCCAACGGGTGCGGCAAGTCCAACGTCATGGACGCCATCCGCTGGTGTCTGGGCGAGATGTCCTGGAAGTCCCTGCGCGCCGGGGCCATGACGGACGTCATCTTCGCCGGGTCGAAGAAGCGCCAGCCCCTGGGCATGACCGAGGTCTCCCTGGTCTTCGACAACGCCAGGAGCCTGCTTCCCATCTCCTATTCCGAGGTGACGGTGACGCGCCGGATCTATCGCTCCGGCGAGTCGGAGTACCATCTCAACAAGACCCAGTGCCGCCTCAAGGACATCCGGGAGCTGTTCCTCGACACCGGGATCGGCTCGGACGGCTACGCCATCATCGACCAGGGCGGGGTGGAGTTCGTGCTCCGGGCCAGCCCCGAGGAGCGGCGGGGGCTTTTCGAGGAGGCGGCGGGCGTCGCCAAGTTCAAGGCCAAGCGCGAGGAGGCGCTGAGGAAGCTCGAGCGCGTGGACATGGACCTCGGGCGCCTCAAGGACTCCGTGGCGCTCATCGCCGAGCAGGTCCGGCACCTCGATGCCGAGGCCAGGAAGGCCAGGCTCTACAGGAAATACAAGGGTGAGCTGACCGCCCTCGAGGTCGGCCACATCCTGCTGCAGGTCGACGAGCTCGAAGGGAAGCTCAAGCAGATCGCCGAGAAGTCGCACCCCCACCAGGAGAGGCTGGGCCGGCAGAAGGCCGAGCTCACCGCCCAGAGCGCTCATAAGGCCGCCATCGACCTGGAGAAGGCTCACCAGGCGAGCGTCGTCATCGAGAAGAACAAGCGCGCCTCCCAGGCGGTCGAGCAGATCGGCCGGCTCGAGGAGCGGATGGAATCCGCCGACAACACGGTCGTCGAGGCCGGCAAGCGCCGCGAGGCGTGCGAGGCGCAACGCTCCGCCGCCGCCGGCCGCCTGGACGCCGTAGGGCCCGAGATCGAGACCGCGGCCGCGGACCTCGCGGCCGCCGAGGCGGACCGCGACCGCGTGAAGCTCGACGTCGACAAGACGAGGAGCGTCCTCGACGCCGCGGCCGGGCGCCTGGCGGCCTGCGAGGCCAAGCTCGCCGGCATGGAGAGGGAGAAGACCAAGCTTTTGCAGGCCTCGCTCGACGCGCGCCGGCGCCTGGGCGACCTGGAATCGGCCGTCACCCATCTGATCGGCGAACTGCGGGGAGCCTTGAAGACCCTGGCGCGCGACGAGGCGGGCGTTTCGGCCCTCAACTCCCGGGCCCAAGCCAAGAGCGCCGAGCTCGCGGAGCACCGCAGGATCGTGGAAGCCGCGCGCTCCCGGGCAGACGCGGCCGCCCAGGCGCTGGGGGATTGCCGGGCTGCGGTGTCGCGGGCGCTCGAGTCCATGTCCTCGGCCCATCGCGAGGCCGTGGAGACGAGGCTCAAGGTTTCGGCGCTCGAGACCGAGGGGCAGAAGGACCCTTACTGGAGCGGGGCCCAGGCCGTGGTCGCGGCGGGCATCGATGGCATCCTCGGCACTGTCCAGTCCGTCATCGAGGCCCGGGAAGGCATGCGCGCCTTCGTGGAAGACGCCTTGGGAGAGCGGCTCCACGCGGTCCTGTGCGAGGACTCGGCCGCCGCGCAGGCCGGCATCGACTATCTCGCGCAGACGCGCCGCGGCCGGGCGCGCTTCCTCGTCCTGAGCTCCATCCCGTCGGCCGTTCAGGGCAGGGCCTTCCCCGCGCATGCCCGTCCGCTGCTGGAGGCCGTAGCCTTCGAGCCTTGGGCGGAAGGGGCCGTTCGGTTCCTGCTGGAAGAGACCTACGTGCTGGGCAAGGCGGTCTATGGCGACCACTGGATCTGCGGCGGCGCAGCAGCCTTGCCGGGGCGGTCCTCGGTCCTCCTGGACCTCAACGTCCTCAGGGCCAAGGAAGCCGCGCTCAAGGCGCGGGAGGATGAACTCACCGGGCTGAAAGCCCGGCTCGAAGAGGAGTGCGGCCAGGCCGAGCGCCGGCATCAGGAATCCGCGCGGAAGATCGACGAGGCGTTGGGGAAGGAGAAGGACCTGACGGCCGCGCTCACCCAGACGGAGCTGTCGATCTCCATCCAGGCGGGCAATGTGGCCACCTCCGTCACGGACGCGACGGAGAAGCTCCGGGACCTCGCCCTCAAGAAGGAGGAGACGCTCCAGGCTCGCTCGGCCAAGGTCGAGGCCGAGGCCAGGGAGGAGGCGGCCCGCGAGAAGGAACGCGCCCTCCAGGAGGCCGTCGTCGACTGCAGGGACGAGATGTCGAAGGCGGAGGCGTTCCAGAGCACGGCCGAGGGCCAGGTCCAGAACTCCGAGACCATGGTCCGTCTCAAGCGCCAGGGGCTCGAGCAGCAGGTCGCCGAGAAGGAGCGCCTCCAGCTCGCCGTGTCGGCCCGCGACGCCGAGCTGGTCGACCTAGAGTCCCGGCGCGAGGAGGCCCTGAGGTCCAAGGCCGAGGCGGTCTTGGGATGCGGCCGTCTGAGGGCCGATTCCGCGGCCTTCGAAGGCGACGCCAAGGCCGCCATGACCCGGCTTCATGAGCTCCAGGAGAGCGCGACGGAGAAGGAGGTCGTCACCCGCCAGCTCGCCGCCGAGATCGCCGTGGAGGAGAGGTCCCTCCAGGCCCTCGAGCTCGAAGCCGGTTCCGCGAGGACCCGCAGGGACATGCACCAGTCGAGGCTCTGGGATGAGTGGCAGCTGACCGAGGCCCAGGCCAGCGAGAGCTACCCCGTGACCGGGCCGGTCGATCCCGAGCGCATCGAGTCCTTGCGCAAGCGCATCCAGGGCATGGGCAACATCAACCTGGCCGCGCCCGAGGACTATGAGGCGCTCTCCGGCAAGCAGGCCTCCTTGGAGGCCCAGATCCAGGACATGGAGAAGGCCAAGGAAGACCTTCGGGCCGCCATCCAGAAGATCAACAGCACCACCCGCGAGAACTTCAGGCAGACCTTCATGGAGGTCCGCGAGCAATTCCGCCGGCTCTACGGGGTGCTCTTCGAGGGGGGCGAGGCCGACCTGGTGCTCCAGGACCCGGACAACCTCCTGGAGACCGGCATCGACATCGTGGCCCAGCCGCCGGGCAAGAAGCTCCAGCATCTCTCTCTCCTCTCGGGCGGGGAGAAGTCCCTGACGGCGATCGCCCTCCTCTTCGCTTTCTTCATGGTCCGGCCTTCCCCGTTCTGCCTGCTCGACGAGGCCGACGCGGCGTTGGATGACGCCAACATCGAGCGGTTCGTCTCGCTCCTGCGGGAGTTCCAGAGCCGGACGCAGTTCTGCATCATCAGCCACAACAAGAGGACCATGGAGGCCGCGGAGGCGATCTACGGCGTCACCATGGAGGAAGCCGGCGTCAGCCAGGTCGTCTCGATCGAGTTCAAGAGGAGGCGCGAGACCGGCCTGCCCGGCGGCGCGGTCGAGGTCGGAGACCGAGCGCCCCGGCCGCCCTCGGAAAGGGTGTCGGCGGCCGGGGGCGCGACCGCGGCTCCGGTCGTCCAGGGCGTCGCGGAGGGGGCTGCCGGCTCTCCCGCGGGGACGCAGACGCCGTCCGGGAGCGGGTCCTCGGGGCCCGGCCCCGACCATTCTATCTAGTCCCCTTGCCGGCGCGTCTTGATGTTGATGTCGCGCCTTCAATTGAGGTACCCTATCCGTTGACGCCGACGACAGGAGGGCGAGGATGGCAGACGCGATGACGACCGGCAACATCAGGAATTTCTGCCTGGTGGGCCGCAACGGGGCCGGCAAGACCTCGCTGGCCGAAGCCCTGCTCTACGCTTCGGGAGCGACGAACAGGCTCGGAAAGGTCGAGGAAGGCAACACGGTCTGCGACTACAACGAGGACGAGATCGAGAGGCGCATGACCATCAGCATGGCCGTCGCGGCCATGCTCCACAAGGGCCGGAAGCTCAACATGATCGACACCCCGGGCTACGCCGACTTCGTCGGCGAGGTCCTTTCGGCCGTGGCGGTGAGCGACGCGGCGGTCCTGGTCGTGGCCGCGGACGGCGAGATCGACGCCGGCGTCGACGAGGTCTGGGAGATGCTCGCCTCCGGCGGGAAGCCCGCCGCGGTCTTCGCCAACAAGATGGACCGCGCCAACGTCCACTTCGACGAGATGGTGGCGGGCATTGAAGCCCGCCTCGACGTCAAGCTCAGCCCCATCGTGATCCCGGGGGACACTCCGGAGGAGTCCATCGACCTCCTGTCCTTGAAGAAGCTGAGGGTGAGCGGCAACCGGTGCGCGGCCGAGCCGTTGGGGACCCTGGACGGCAAGGCGGCCAAGTACCGCGAGAAGCTCATGGACTCGATCGCGTCCTGCGACGACGCCCTGCTCGAGAAGTACCTGGAGGGCGGGACTATTCCCGAGGCCGAGCTCCTGGGCGCCGCCAGGAAGTCCTTCCATGCAGGCTCGATCGTGCCCCTTTTCTGCGGGGCCGCCACGGCCATGGCGGGCGTGCATCCCCTGCTGGACTTCATCGGGGACTACCTCCCGGCCCCCGGGCCCTTGGCCCAGGGGCCGGGGGCCCAGGCCGCGGACGGCAAGGACGGCGGGATGTTCTCCGGCATCGTCTTCAAGACCTTGAGCGAGCCCGGCATGGGCCAGATGAACTTCGTCAAAGTCTGCTCCGGCAAGCTCGCGCCTGGCACGGACGTGTACAACTCGACCCGCCAGCAAAGGGAGCGCGTGGGGCAGCTCTGCCAGGTGCAGGGCAAGAAGCGCTCCGACATCACGGCGCTGGTGCCGGGCGACATCGGGGTCCTGGTGAAGCTCAAGGCGACCAAGACCAACGACATCCTCATCGACTCGCGGCTCGGCCGCGACATGGAGAGGGCGCCTAAGCCCATCCCTTTCCCCGAGACGCTGGTGGACATGGCGGTGTACGCCAAGTCCAAGGGCGAGGAGGAGAAGGTCTCGAACGCCCTCTCGACGCTCGTCATGGAGGACCCGACCATCAGATACCAGTACAACGGGGAGATCAAGGAGATGGTCATCTCCGGGCAGGGGAACCTCCAGCTCGACATCCTCTCCGCGCGCATGAAGTCGCGCTACGGGGTGGCGGTGGAGCTCAAGCCCCCGCGCATTCCTTATAAAGAGACCTGCAAGGGCAAGGCCGAGGGCCAGGGCAAGTTCAAGCGCCAGACCGGCGGCCGGGGGCAGTACGGGGACTGCTGGCTCAAGATCCAGCCGCTCGAGCGCGGCAAGGGCTTCGAGTTCGTCGACGACGTGTTCGGCGGCGCCATCCCCAAGAACTTCATCCCGGCCGTGGAGAAGGGCGTGGTCGCGACCATGGCCGATGGGGTCGTGGCGGGCTATCCCGTGGTGGACGTCCGCGTGACCGTGTTCGACGGGTCCTACCACGAGGTGGACTCCTCGGAGATGGCCTTCAAGATCGCCGGGAGCTTCGCGTTCAAGAAGGTGTTCGTCGACGCTAGGCCCATCATCCTCGAGCCCATCATGAACCTGGAGGTCACGGTCCCGGACGACTACGTGGGCGCGGTGATGGGCGACCTCAACAGCCGCAGGGGCCGGGTGGCCGGCATCGACCGGGTCAAGAAGCGCCAGGTGGTCAAGGCGGTTGTGCCTCTGGGGGAGATGTCCATGTACTCGGCGGACCTGCGGTCCATGAGCAAGGGCTCGGGCAAGTTCAGGATGCAGTACTCCCACTACGAGGAGCTGCCCGCCCACGTCGCCAAGGGCCTCATCGACGCGCACCTGAAGACGAAGCAGCCAGAGGATTAGCCCCGGCAGGGAAGTCCGCCCGGATGCTCTACGGCGTCTTCAGCGACGTCCACGGCAACCTCGAGGCGCTCACCGAGGTCCTCTCCTTCTTCGAGAAGACCAGGGTCGATGCCTACATCTTCTGCGGCGACCTGGTCGGCTATGGGCCGGACCCGGACGCGTGCGTCGCGTTGGTGCGGGGGCTTCGCAAGAGCCTCATTCCGGTATGCGGGAACCACGACCAGGCGGCGCTGGGCATCATCGACCCCAACTGGTTCAATCCCTACGCGCGTTGCGCCGTCATGTGGAGCCGGAAGATGCTCTCGGAGGAGTCGCGCACCTTCCTGAGCCGGCTTCATCCCAGGCTCGACGCGAAGCTCTTCACCGTCGCGCACGGCACGCCCCGTCGGCCCGCGGAGGAGTACATGCTGACCGTCGTCCAGTTCAAGGAGAACCTCTCGAAAGTCGGGGTCTGGCCCCTGTTCGTCGGCCACAGCCACATGCCGCTCTATTTCCGGGTCCGGGCCGAGCACGACCCCAAGGTCCCGGACGTGGAGGTCGACACCATCGAGGAGGCTCGCGAGGTCGCGGCGGAGCGCAAACCCTACGGCGTCGTCCCCATCGTGTTCAACCCCGGTTCCGTGGGGCAGCCGAGGGACCAGGACTGGAGGGCCTCCTGCGCCCTCTACGACTCCGACCTCATGACGTTCCGCGTCGTCCGGCTGGAGTACGACATCCAGGTGGTCCAGCAGAAGATACGCGACGCGGGGCTCCCGGAGTTCTTGGCGCTGCGGCTGGCTTTCGGACAGTAGGCCCTTTTCCCGGCCAGGCATGGGACCAAGGACCCAGGCGCTCCCTGGACGGCTGTGATATGATTCATCGGAAGGGGTTGCCATGCTCGATATGACGACGAAGCCTCCGCGCAAGCACAAGGGACCTGGGCGTAGCCTGCCCCCCCTTCTCATCGGCGGCAGAAGGATCATGACGTCGCTCACCCTGGCGCGCAGCCGCCAGGCCTACCTCTGGTTCACGGACCGGGGACGCTCCCGCATCCTCATCAGGTTCTAAGTCCCTCCTTTGCGCCCGTCTGACACCGATATGAAACATCCATTTGCTAGTATTCTGCTGATGCCCGCCGCCCTATTCCTCGCCTTGGCGGTCCTCTCGGCGCCGGCCTTCGCGCAGAACCCGAGCCTGTCGGCCGACTTCGGGAGCATGATGGACTGGCTGGGCCAGGAGCTGGCCCAGGGCATCGCCTTCAACGCCGGCTCGACCTTCGACACGCCGGCTGAGGTCCACGGCGGCCGGCTCCTGCCGGACTTAAGCGTCGGGATCGGGTCCGTGCCGCTGGACAAGGCCAAGTTCCCGGCCATCCAGAGCGCGGCCCTCAAGGCATTCAATCCGGCCGGCATCTTCCCGTCGAGGGTGCTGTTCCCCAACCTCGCCCTGCACTTGAGGGCCGGACTCCCCGGCCGGTTCGACATGGCCCTGCGCGCCGCCAACGCCACGACCCCCTCCAACTATCAGATCAACCCGGGGACCTACGGCAAGGCGCAGAGCAACTCGATCGGCTTCGGGCTGCGCCGGCACTTCTTCGGCGGCGAGGATCCGCTCCTGACCTTCGGTCTCAACTACAACCACGTGTTCGGGGGGTTCACCTACCGCACCAAGATGAACCTCAACTTCACCGACCTCGGGTTCTCGGCGGCGAGCGACTTGAAGGGCGACCTGGACTGGAACGTGAACAGCTTCGGCCTGAACATGGTGATCAGCAGGACCTTCGGTCCCTTCATCCCTTTCATCGGCTCGGGCTACAACTATGCCACGGGTTCCGTCCATTCCCGGCTGGAAGCCAAATGGGACACGCTCCTCATCCAGACGAGCGCGGGCTCCTCCAGCCGCAAGCCCGAGCCGGACTCCGCGCGCTTCATCCTGGGGACCCAATGGAACGCCGCGAAGCGGCTCAGCCTCTTCGCCAACGGAGAGATCAAGGTCCTTGGGGACCATTCCGGCGATTCCTGGATCATCCACGTCGGGGCCGTGATGCCCTTCCGCATCGGGCCGAGGCCCGGGGCGGCCAAGGAGCGCGAGAGGACGCGGCCGGCCGGGAAGTCCAAGCCGAGACCTAAACCCGTCCAGCCCTCCGAGTCGGACTCGGACTTCTACTACATCAAGTAGGAAATTTCCCAAGATAGGGTCATCACCGGGGCTCTGATCCTCGGGGAATCGGTGTTCATCCTCAATGATGCATTATTTCCCAAAATCATCGACGGAGGCATCAGCCCATTCCATGACAAAATCGGTTCGAGTCGGCGATGGCTGTGCTGAGAACGTTCATGGCCTCCGTCGGGAGGACTGTGTGCGCTTGGAACATTTCTGACAAAAACGCATTGGGGAAATGCCTATCTCCGACGGTAGAGCAATGCACACAAAAGCCCCCCAGGGGGCATCGCCACCAAGTTAAGCGCCAGTGGCTGAGCGAATGAGCGTAGGGCCGCCAGGAACATGAGCGAAGGATTTCCACCGTTGGGGCACGGGGCGACGTTTGCGTCGATGGGGATCGCGGCGTTGCAGCAGGATTTCCCCCAGTTCGAGCGAGGC
>JACQWX010000070.1 GCA_016209035.1 Elusimicrobiota bacterium
CTTGAGGAGGACCGCGCCCTTGTCCGGCGCGACCAGCTCGGCCGCGGCCGACGGAGTCGGCGCCCGGACGTCGGCGACGAAGTCCGCGATGGTGAAGTCGGTCTCGTGCCCGACGCAGGACACCACGGGGATGCGGGACCCGGCGATGGCCCGCGCCACGGGCTCCTCGTTGAAGGCCCACAGGTCCTCGATGGACCCTCCTCCCCGGCCCACCAGGAGGACGTCGATGTCGGGCAGGCGCTCGTTGAAGTCCGCGATGGCCTGGCTGATCTGCGCGGCGGCGCCGTCGCCTTGGACCTTGACCGGGAGCACCGCGATCTCGAGCCCCTCCCAGCGGCGCTTGAGGATGGAGAGCATGTCGCGCACGGCCGCGCCCTTAAGCGAGGTCACGATGCCTATCCTGCTCGGGAAGGGCGGAAGCGGTCTCTTCCTCGCGGGATCGAAGAGCCCTTCCCGGGCAAGCCGTTCTTTGAGCTGTTCGAAGGCCAGCTGCAGGGCTCCCTTCTCCTTCGGCTCCATGTGGAACACGATGAGTTGGAGGTCCCCGCGCTTGACGTAGGTCGAGACCCGGGCCCGCACGAGGCACTTGATGCCGTCCTTGGGCTCGAACTTCAGGCTCAAGCCGTAGCCCTTGAAGAGCACGGCCGAGATCTGGGATTCGGCGTCCTTGAGGGTGAAGTAGGTGTGCCCCGAGGGATAGGTCCTGGCGCCCGAGATTTCTCCCTCGACCCAGACCTCCGGGAAGCCGCCTTCCAGCAGGTCGTGGACTTGGCTGTTGAGCTCAGCGACGGTGTATATTCTTCGCCCGCCTTCCATCCGGCTCATGCCGCTTTCTTGGGCTCCCGCAGCTTCTTGAGGAACTCCGCGATCCGCTTCTCGTCGCCCTGGTCCGACGGCTCGTAGAAGGTCTTGGGGTCGGGCATGTAGTCCTGCCGCACCCAGTGGCCGGGGAAATCGTGCGGGTACCGGTAGCCCTTGCCGTGGCCGCGGGTCTCGCGGTCGAGGCTCGCGTCGCGCAGGTGGTTGGGGACCTCGCGGCTCGGACCTTGGGAGGCCTCCTTCATGGCCGAGTCGATCGCGAGGTAGGAGGCGTTGGACTTGGGCGCGGTCGCGACGTAGATGGCGGCCTGGGCCAAGGGGATGCGGGCCTCGGGCATGCCCAGGAACTCGACGGCCTGGAAGGCGGCCTGGGCCACGACGAGCGCCCTGAAGTCCGCGTTGCCCACGTCTTCGGCGGCGGCGATCAGGATCCTGCGCGCGATGAAGCGGGGGTCCTCGCCGGCCGTCAGCATCTTGGCCATCCAATAGAGGGCCGCGTCCGGGTCGGAGCCGCGCATGGACTTGATGAAGGCGGAGATGTGGTCGTAGTGGTCGTCGGACTTCTTGTCGTATCGCACCGCCCGCCTCTGGATGGACTCCTCGGCGACGGCCAGGGTGACGCGGCGCTTGGCCCCCTTCCCCGGAGGGGTCGAGAGGGCCGCGAGCTCCAGAGCGTTCAAGAGCCTGCGGGCGTCGCCCGATGCCATGCGCAGCAGGTGCTCGCGGGCGTCCGGGTCGATCTCCAGGCGCCGCTTGCCCAGGCCGAACTCGGCGTCTAAGACCGCGTGGTCAAGGATCCCGGCCAGGTCGCCGACCGAGAGGGGCTTGAACTCGAAGGAGGTGAACCTGGAGAGGAGCGCGGCGTTGACGTAGAAGGAGGGGTTCTCCGTGGTCAGTCCGATGAGGATGACCTCCCCGCGCTCCACCGCGGGGTTGAGCACGTCCTGCTGGGTCCGGTTGAAATGGTGGATCTCGTCGAGGAGGAGCAGGGTGCGCCGGCCCGATGACGCGCGGTCGTATTTCGCCGCCTCGAGGACCTTCTTGAGCTCCGCCACGCCGGCCAGCACGGCGTTGAGCTCGAGCACCTTGGACTTGGAGAGCTCCGCGACCAGCCGGGCCATGGCCGTCTTGCCCGAGCCGGGCGGGCCGAAGAACAGGGCGGAGCTCAGCTTGCCGGATTCGACGAGGCGTCGGAGCATCTTGCCCGGTCCCAGGATGTGCTCCTGGCCCGTGAAATCCTCGAGCCGCCTGGGCGCCATGCGGGCGGCCAGCGGGAGCTCCGAGGCCTTGAGCTCCGTGGGGAAGAGCTCTTCGGCCATCGCTATTTGGAGGGGGCCGCGGCGTCGACGGCCGCCCGGAGCACGTGGTCGAGCTCGACGAGCTTCTTCTCGGCCGTGTCCCTGGCCAGGTCGCAGGACTCCTTCAGCTGGGTGTACGCCATGGCGAACTCGAGCGCCGTGAGGACCGCGAGCTTGGAGGTGTCCGGCGTGCCGTACCTGGCCTCGATGGAGAGCATCTTGTCCTCGACTTCCTTGGCGAGCATGCTCACCTCCATGTGGGTCATGCCCTCCACCTCGACGTTGTAGCGTCTCTTGCAGATCTCGATCTCGAAGGTGTCCTTCACGGCATCACCCCGGTCCCCCGATGCTCTCGAGCTTCTTGGACAGCCGCTCGAGCCGTTCCTTGAGACGCTCGTGCCGCGCTCGAAGGCCGGCGGCCGCGCGCAGGTCCTCTTTGAGCCGTTGGACCTCGTCCTTGAGCCGCTCGTTCTCCATCGCGAGCTTGTGGTTCTCGCCGCCGAGCTCCCGCAGCCTCTTGGCCGCCTCGGCGATGTGGGCTTCGAGAGCCTTGAGCTCGGCCTTGGCGATGATCATGCATTTACTTGCCCCCCCCACGGGGGGGCAAGTAGCGGGGGGGATGATGCCGTTTCATAAGGATTCTCATGTCCTCAACGCCGCGTCAAACCTGTTCTTCAGCTCCGCCAGGATCCGTTCGACCGCCGAGGAGACCTCGGCGTCCGTCAGCGTCCTGTCGGGCCTGCCGAAGACCAAGCGCAGGCTCAAGCTCCGTTTGCCCTCGGGCACGCCCGAGCCTTCGTAGAGATCTACGAGTTGGACGGAGTCCAACTCGCCTATCCGGAGGCTCCGGATGCAGGCTTCGATCTCCTCATAAGGCACGTTCTCCCGGACGACCACCGAGAGGTCCCGCCAGGACGAAGGGAAGGGGCTGAAGGCTCGGAAGACCGGCGCGGGCGAGGACAGCCCGGCCAAATGGTCGAGGTCGATCTCGAACAAGACCGGCCGCTGGCGCTCCATCTCCCAGGCGCGCGCGAGCCGGGGGTGCAGGGCTCCGAGCGTGGCCAGGAGCTTGCCGGTGGGCGCCTGGATGAAAAGCCGGTTGCTGGGCAGGAACAGGTGGTCGCCGGCGAAGCCGTTCCCGGGGCCGTCGCCGGAGGCGGTCCATCGCAGGCCGGGGACGCCGGAGAGCAGGTCCGCCATTACGGCTTTCGCGTCGAAGAAGCCGGCCGTCTCCTTCGGCGCGCGCCAGTGCGCGGGGGTCATGGGGCCCAGCAGGAGGGCGGCCAGGCGCGTGCGCTCCTCGACCGCGGCCCCGGCCCGGCGGTAGACCTTGCCGACCTCGAAGAGCCTGACCGATTCGGCGCGGGCGTTGTTGCGGCGGGCCGCATCGAGCAGCCCGGGCGCCAGGGAGGGCCGCAGGACCGCCCAGTCCTCGCTCAAGGGGTTGGTCAGGGCGACTTGCTCGGCCTCGGGCAGCTCGAGCAGGGAGACCTGCCGCACGGACAGGAAATCGTAGCTCCAGCACTCGTGGAACCCGAGGGCGGCCATGCGCGACCGGGACTTCCGCGACACGGCGTGAGAACGGAGCTCCTCGGTGGGCCGCAGGGCGGCGGGGGCGACGCGGGCGGGGATGCGGTCGTAGCCCAGGACCCGAGCGGCCTCCTCCGCCAGGTCCCACGGAGTCGCGAGGTCGCAGCGCCAGCTTGGAGGCACGGCCACGAGGCAGTCGCCCTCTCGGCTGGTCTTGGCGCAGACTCTCTCGACGACTCCCTCGATGTCGGCTTTCGGGAAGTCCGAGCCGAGGATGGCGTTGATGCGGGCCGCCGCGACCCTGATGGGGGAGGGCTCTCTTCGGCCGGGATAGACGTCAAGCGGGGGAGAAACGCGGACGGATTTCCCGCAGAGGCGGGAGATCAGCAAAGCCGCCGAATGGGAAGCCCATTCGGCGGCTGACACGTCCGTCCCGCGCTCGAAGCGGAAGGACGAATCCGAGCGCAGGCGCAGCGCTTGGGAGGCTCGGCGCACGCCCGGGGGCGCGAAATGGGCGGACTCGAGGAACAGCCGCTTGGTCTTGGCCGTGACCGAGGTGGCCTGGCCTCCCATGACCCCCGCGATCGCGACGGGCTTGGAGGCGTCCGCGATCACGAGGTGTTCCGGCGAGAGCGGGTATCGCTTGCCGTCCAGGGCGAGGATGCTCTCGCCGGGCTTGGCGAGCCTGACGATGATCCTTCCGCCTTCGATGCTATCCGCATCGAAGGCGTGCAAAGGTTGGCCCGCGTCCATGAGGATGAAGTTGGTGATGTCGACGACGTTGTTGACGGGCCGCAGGCCCACGGCCTCGAGCTTGGCCTTGAGCCAGCCGGGGCTGTCCTTGACCTCCACGCCCTCGATCAGCCTGCCCACGTAGCGCGGGCATTCTCCCGTCGAGAGAATCTCGACGGGGAAGGGCTTGAGTTCGCCGTCCTCCTGAAGGGTCGTCTCGACTTCCTTTCTCAGGGGCAACCCAAAGCAGATGGAGAGCTCCCTCGCAATCCCTAAGTGGGAGAGGAGATCCGGCCGGTTCGGGGTCACCTCGATGTCGAGCACGACGTCCCCGCCGCCCAACAGCTCGGCCGCGTCAACCCCCACGGCGGTCGCCGGGTCGAGCACCATGATGTCGGAGGCCTGCGTCCCCAGGGAGAGCTCCACGGCCGAGCAGATCATGCCCTCGGACTCCACCCCGCGGATCTTGGCCTTGGAGAGCTTGCCGCCGGGGAGCGTGGCCCCGACCCTGGCGAACGGCACCTTCTGCCCCGCCGCGACGTTGGGCGCGCCGCAGACCACGGAGTAGGTCTGGGCCCCGTCCGTCACCTGGCACAGGCTCAGGCGGTCGGCGTCGGGGTGCTTGGCCACGGAGAGGACCTCGGCGGTCACGACGCCGCTGAAGGCCGGACCCTTGCGCTCGAGCGAGGCGACCTCGAGCCCGACCGAAGGCAGGCGGCGGACAAGCTCCTCGGGGGGTAGGCCGAGCTCCAGGCGCTCCTTCAGCCAGCTATACGATATTCTCATCGAATTGCCGCAGGAACCGCAGGTCGTTCTCGTAGAAGAGGCGGATGTCGGGGATGCGGTACTTCATGATGGCCAGGCGCTCGACCCCGAGGCCGAAGGCGAAGCCGGACCACTCCTCGGGGTCGAGGCCTACGGCCTTGAACACGGCGGGGTTGACCACTCCCGCGCCGAGCATCTCGAGCCATCCGGACAGCTTGCACACGGGGCAGCCCTTTCCGCCGCACAGCAGGCAGCTCACGTCCACCTCGGCGGAGGGCTCGGTGAACTGGAAATAGGACGGGCGGAATCGGGTCTTGGTGGAAGGGCCCAGCAGGCTCTTCATGAAGACGTCCAGCGTCCCCTTGAGGTCGGCGAAGGTGATGCCGCGGTCCACGGCCAGGCACTCGACTTGGTGGAAGACGGCCGAGTGGGTGGCGTCCACCTGGTCGTGCCGGAAGACCCTGCCGCCGGGGCAGATGACCCGCAGGGGCGGGCGCGCGCGCTCCATGGCCCGAATCTGGACGGGCGAGGTGTGCGTCCTTAGAAGGAAGGGGAGGTCCTTCAGGTAGAAGGTGTCCTGCATGTCGCGCGCCGGGTGGTGCTCCGGGATGTTGAGGGCTCCGAAATTGTGCCAATCGTCCTCGACCAGGGGGCCGTCCGCGACGGAGAAGCCCATGCGCCGCAGGATGTCCGTCATCTCCAGGGCCATCAGGGTCAGTGGGTGGAGCCTGCCGCGGCCGGGGGGCAGCGCCGGCAGCGTGACGTCGACGCGGTCCTTCTCGAGGGAGAGGTCGAGGCTCGACTCGAGTTCGGATTTGCGGCGCTGGATGCGCTCCGCGAGGGACGCTTTCAGGGATTGGGCCCGGGGACCGAGCTTGCGTCGGTCGTCCAACGAGAGGCCCTTGAGCCCCTTCAAGGACTCGGTGAGGCGGCCGCCCCTGCCGAGGAAGTCGAGCCGGAGCCGCCCGAGCGCCTCTAAGGTCTCGGTCTCGCAGGGGTTCCAGCCGTCCGCGGCGGCCCGCGTAGCCTCAAAGGAACGCAGCCACTCCGAAGTATCCATGCCCATGGGGTCAGGTCTAAAGACCCGACCCCTCCCTACTCCCTACGCCGCGGCGCGGGAGATCTCCAGGAGCTTCCGGAAAGAGGTCTGGTCGCGCAGGGCGATCTCCGAGAGCATCTTCCGGTTGAGCGTGACCCCGGCCTTCTTCAGCCCCGCCATGAACCGGCTGTAGGTCGTGTCGGCCTGGCGGCAGGCCGCGTTGATGCGCTCGATCCATAGGGAGCGGAAGTCCGCCTTCCTGTTCTTGCGGCCCACGAACATGTGGGCCATGGACTTCTCGACCTGCTGCTTGACCGCGCGCCAGCGGGTCCGTTTGTCGCCGTAGTAGCCTTTGGCCAGGCGGAACTTCTTCTTCTTGTGATGACGCGTCGTGACGCCGGATTTGATCCTCATGTCGGCTCAACCATAGGGCAGGAACCGGGAAAGGGTCTTGCCCTCGGTCCTGGTGAGGGTGTTCTTCCCCGGGGTGCAGTGGGTTTTGTTCTTCGGCATGGGCGTTAGGAGGTGGCGCCTGTAGGCGCGCTGGTGCCGCCATTTCCCCGACGCGGTCTTGGTGAAGCGCTTCTTGGCTCCGCTGTGCGATTTGAGTTTGGGCATATCAGTGTTTGGGAACCAGGGTCAGCATCATGCGGTTGCGCTCCCGCTGGGGCGCGGCCTCCGGGATAGCGATGTTCGAGAGCTTCTCCGCGACCTGCTCGAGGAGCTTCGCCCCGATGTCCTGGTGCTGCATCTCGCGTCCGCGGAAGACGACCGTGATGCGCACCTTGTCGTGGTTCGTGATGAACTCGATGGCGTGCTTGAGCTTGAAATCCAAGTCATGCGTCCCGATGTTGGGCCTGAGCTGTATCTCCTTGAGCAACCCCGACTTCTGATGCTTGCGCGATTCCCGGACCCTTTTTTCCTGCTCGTACTTGAACTTCGAGTAGTCGAGGATCTTGCAGACCGGCGGGTTCGCTTGGGGGGCGATCTCGATGAGGTCGAGCCCTCGGGTGCGCGCCATGGCCAAGGCCTCCGCGAGATGCTTGATCCCGAGCTGTGTCCCGTCCGAGTCGATCAGGCGTACGCTGCTCGCCTGGATCCTGGTGTTGATGCGCAACTGACCCTTATGGTCTCGATGGTCCCTGCCGTAGTCTCTGCCGATGTGAAGTCGTCCCCCCTCGGAAAAATGATTGAATCCGACGAAGGTACTTTATAAACTTTCAGTGGCGGCGGTCAAGCCGTCTCAAGGGGGTTCGCATGCCGAAGATCGGGATCATCCTGTCGGGCTGCGGGGTCAAGGACGGGTCGGAGATCCATGAGGCGACGCTCCTGCTGTTGGCCATCGACAAGGCCGGGGCGACGGCGCTGTGCTTCGCGCCGGACAAGGACCAGGCCGACGTGGTGGACCATGTGACGGGCAAGGCTGCCCGGGAGAAGCGCAATGTCCTGGTGGAATCCGCCCGCATCGCCCGCGGCGAGATCAGGGACCTGCGCGAGGCCAAGACCGACGAGCTCGATGCCGTCATCCTGCCCGGGGGTTTCGGCGCCGCGAAGAACCTCTGCTCCTTCGCCGAGGAGGGCGCCCAGTGCCAGGTGGACCCGGAGGTGGCCAGGGTCCTGCGGGGCATGCGCCAGGCAGGCAAGCCCATCGGCGCGGCCTGCATCGCGCCCGTCCTTCTCGCGCGGCTCTTCGGGAGCGACAAGCCCGTGCTCACCATCGGCTCGGACCCCGGCACGGCCAGGGCCGTCGAGTCGATGGGCGCCCGCCACGAAGTGGCGCTCGTGACCGGGGTGTCCGTCGACCCGGCGCTTCGGCTCGCCACCACTCCCTGCTACATGCTCGCGACGCGCATCTCCCAGATCGCCGAGGGCATGGAGAACCTGGTCAAGGCCGTGCTGGAACTGGCGTCGGCGACGGCGAAGCGCTAGCGCAAGGCCGACAAGTTCACCGCCGCGAACGTCCGGCCCGCGGAAGGCTTCCAGGAATCGAGTCCGGCAGTGAACTTTTCCGGGGTTGCCGGATACTTATAGAATGTGGGCGGATATGCGACATCGAGCCAAGCCGTGACCGACGAAGAGCTTTGCCGCCGGTTCCAGGCGGGCGATGATTCCACCTTTGCCGAGATCCTGAAGCGCTTCCAAAGCGGGGTCCTGCGCCTGTCGGAGCACTTGCTGGCCGACCAGGGCCAGCATGCCGAGGACGCGGCCCAGGAGGTTTTCCTCGCCGTCTACCGGAGCGCGCGTCATTTCCGCTTCGAGGCCAGTTTCCGCAGCTGGCTCTTCTCTCTCGCCCGCAACGTGATCCTCAGGCAGAGACGGTGGCTGCTCCGCCGGCTCATGTCGCGCTGGCCGGAAGAGGATGAGAGGCTTCTGGACATGCCCGACTCCGAGCCGGGATTGCTGGAGAGCCTGGAGCGTGAGGAGACCCGGGAGTTGCTGCGGCAGGCCGTGCGCGGGCTTCCTGACAGGCTCCGGATCGCGCTTCTGCTCAGAGACGCCGAGGGACTTTCCTACGATGAGATCGGCCGCGCCCTGGGCATCCCAGTGGGAACGGTTCGTTCCCGGTTGCACAACGCCTGCGTCATGCTGGCGCAATCCATGAAGAGGCATCAAACCGATGCGCATTGATTGTCTTCGAGCCCGGCCGCTGCTGATCGCTTTCCTCGATGGAGAGCTGTGGGAGCCTGAGCGCGATGCCGTGCGCGAGCACTTGAGCGGTTGCGACGCATGCGGCCGGGCCTTTTCGCTTGTTTCGGGGATAAGGAACGCGGCGGTCGGGGCCCAGCCCGTGCGTGTGCCCGTCGGTTTCGCCGATCGGGTCGTGGCCAGGGCGCTGGCGCCCGCAAGGCGGCCGCGATTCTGGCGGCACGCGCTGGCGCCCGCCCTGGCCCTTTCCGGAGCGCTGGTCCTATTCTGGTATCTGGATGAGCGCGGAGCGATCTCATCCCGCAAGGACCGGCCGGCCTTCCCGGCCTATGAGCGCAACATCCTTGCTCCGGAAGGCCCGCTCCTTCCCCCCTCCGGCTCCGAGAAATACCGTTGCCAATGGCATTATTGCGGAGGTGGTCTATGAGGATTATGCGGCTGGGTCTCGTGGTCTGCTTGCTGGCCTGCTGCTCCCCTGGTCCGGCGGGAGCCGCCTCCGGTCATGATATCGTTTCTGCGGCCCAGGCTCTGTTCGATCGCGGCGATTTCCAGGCCTCTTTGAAGGCCTTCTCCCGCATCGTCCAGGAGAAGCCTGGGACCCAGGAAACGGAGTACGCCCAGATGATGGTGGGCATGTGCCACTGGCGCATGGGAGACCTGGATCAGGCGGATAAGGCCTTCAGGGCCTATGTGAAGTACCCCGAGCCTTCGGGCGCTGGCTACTACTACTTCGGCGAAATCCTTCGGGAGCGGGGCAAGGAGCATGAGGCGCGCCAGATGTTTCATCGGGCCCTGGTTGCGAAGGACAGCGCGCCATGGGTGGCGGAGTGGGCCCGCAGGGACTTGGGCCTGGAGCCCAAGGAGCGCTCTCTGTCGGACATCGGCCAGGAGCTTTTTGAACGTCAGGAGTTCGAACTGGCCCTGGCGGTTTTTCAGAAAGTGGCGCGGACCCGGCCCAAGACCCGGGCCGGCGAGAACGCGGAGATGATGATCGGTTTGTGCTATGGCTGGATGGAGGACGATGTGCGGGCGGAGCAGGCCTTCCGGGACTATGCCCGGAACTACAAGCCGGACGCCGCCGGATACTATTACTTCGGCAGCGTTCTGAAGCGCCGCGGAAAGACCGCCGAGGCCCGGGAGATGTTCCAGAGGGCCCTGGATGCTCCAGGATGCCCCGAGTGGGTGAAGAAATCGGCCCGGGAGAATTTGCAAAACCTCAAGGGCAAGTGATGCGCCCGAACACGGCCCGCGCGGCCAACTGGTTGTGGGTCCGGCACAGCAGGCGGATGTTGTCCGGGTCATCCGAGAGCCCTCCCAGGGCCCAGGGCACGATGTGGTCGAACTCGAGCATCCCCCTGGCCTCGCAGCGCCGGCCGTCCGGGGCGACGTGCGCGCAGCGCCCCCCGTCGCGCTCCCAGACCTTGTCCCGGACCCGCTGAGGGATGCGCTTCGACCGGTCGGGGGCGGCCCTCGGCCTGGAATCGTCCTCGGCGATCCGCGGGGGGTGGGGGTCCTCGGCGTCGGCTCCAGGGGTCCGGCCGGCTGCTTTCTGAAGGCGCTCCTCCCGCGCCTTCGTCCTGGCGAGTTTTCTGTCAGGGTCGCGCCTCTCCAGGAATTCATCGAGCGCCTCGCGGAAGATGTCCTCGAGCCTCGCGTGAGGGTATTTGTGTCTCAGGAGGTCGCGGGCACGCTCGACCTCGTTCAAGAGCCCTTCGTCGGCCGTGAAGGAGAAGCGCACCAAGGGCCGATGGGTCGGCCCGGCGGGATGCGGCGCCCTCCCGGCGGGACCCGGGGTTGTTCCGTCGTCGCTTGGTGCCGTCTCCGGGGACGGCGCGGAAGTCGCTGGAATTGCGGGTCCGTCCCCTCCCGATGGGGACGCGGTCCACGCGGGAGGAACCTCCGGGATGCCCGCGAACAACTCATCCTTTGACGGCAGCGCCGGCAGGGGGGCATGGCCCAAGTATCGGATGCAGTCGCGGCGCGTCTGTTCCGGAGCGATGTCGGCCAGGAGAAGCTCGAGCTTGTTCTGGCTAAGGCCCTGAGCGCGCGCGATGAGCTCGGGGAAGTCTTGTCGATGCAAGTGGGGAGCCAGCAGGGAGACCGCCGTCAGGGAAAGCGTCCCGTCCCGCAGGAACGACAGTATCTCGGGGTGCCGGGCGGCGACTCGCGCGGCCCTTATCCGCCGGTACGCCTCCGCCTCGGAGCAGCGGAGTCTGCCCACGCAGTAGGCGAACAGGCTGTGATAGCCTGCGTCCGCATGGAGCTTCCGGCGGTCGATCTCGCCCAAGCAGGCCAGCAGCTCCGAGAGGTGTTCCCTTCCCGCGGCGGCCAGCGTCTCGGCGCTCTGTAGGAGTTCCTGGTTTCCCAAAGACCTGAAGAAGGACAGTGGAACCATACTCACTATACGATTGAGAAGCCGAAAAGTTCCCTTGCTTATCCACAGACTCGTCGTAAGAACAGTCGGTGGATAACTACCCCGCGTCCACAAGATCGCGCGGCGGGCATGGGCGCTTCAGGGGCCCTCGACTCCCCCGTCCGGCCTGCGGCGAGGGCGTACGGCCTCAGGACGGAGAAGGGGGTTTCCTATCGGGACGTTTCAGAGAGGTTGAAACGCCTCGCGTCCCGGCCGCCGGGGTCGGGGGGGGCCTACCCCGCCAGCAGGCGGGTGACCTTCTTGACGAAGACGTCCTTCTCGAAGGGCTTGAGCAGGACTTCCTTGGCGCCGGCCCGCATGGCTTTCTGCGCGGCCTCCATGTAGCCGGTGAGCACGAGGACGGGGATGTCCTTGCCTTGCGGCAGGAGGTTCATGCGCCGGATGACCTCGATGCCGTCCATCCCCGGCATCATGACGTCGAGGATGACGAGGCTGGGAGCGCGGTCCTCGATGCTCTTCAGCGCGTCGAAGCCGGTCAAGACCGCCTCGAGGTCCAGGTTCGGGCTGATGGAGGACATGAAGAGCCGCAGGACCTCTACGAGGTCCGGGTTGTCCTCCACGATGAGCACTTTCTTCTTCTGAGCGCGCTCGACCTGGCCGACATAGCGCTCCGGGGCCTCCCTCGGACACAGCGGCAGGGAGACGACCGCGGTCGTCCCCGCGGCATCGGGGCCGGTGGATTCGATCCAGATGCGGCCCGAGTGGAGTTCGACGATCTCCTTGGCCAGGGGAAGGCCCAGGCCGAGGCCGGTGTGGGAGCGGACCGGCCCCTGCTTGGCGACGTAGAACTTCTCGAAGAGATGGGGCAGCATCTCCGGCGCGACGCCGGGGCCCTCGTCCTTGACCAGGATGTGGGCGGCCTCCTCGGTCTTCTGGAGCGCGATGCGGATGAGGCTCCCCTCGGGACCGAACTTGACGGCGTTCGACAGCAGGTTGGCCAGAACCTCGCCGAGGCGCTCCTCGTTCGCCAGGACCCAGGCCTCCTCGCTGGGGAGCGCGGTCTCCAGGCGCATGGACTTCTTGGCCAGGCCCCGATGCGGCTTCTTCGTAAAGCCCTCGATCCATGCGCGCAGGTCGATCGGCTTGAGCAGGAGAGCCTCTTCGCGCAGCACGTTGTCGCGGCTCCGGAGGATCAGGTTGATGGTCTCGAGAAGGCTCTCCGAGCGGTCGACCACCGAGCGGACCGCCTTGGCCTGGTCGTCCGTGAGCTTCCCCAAGGATCCCGTCTCGAGGGCCTTGGCGTAGCCGATGACGATCTGGAGCGGGGTCCGGAGCTCATGCGAGATGTTCGCGATGAACTCGTTCTTCATCTGGTTGATCTGCCGGAGCTCCATGTTGATGTTGGTGAGGTTTCTGACCTCCAGCAGGCGGTGGAAGAGGGTGTTGACGTCGAGCGACTTGAGCTCCTGGTGCGTGAGGTAATCGAGGGCGCCTTTCTTCATGGCGTCCACGGCCGAGGCCGTGTCGCCCGCTGCTGCGACCACGACGGCCGCGGACTTGGTGAAGTGCTGGCGCACGAGGGAAAGGACCTGGAGGCCGTCCAGGGCAGGCTTGTCGTCGTCGATGAAGACCAGGTCGTAGGTGGTCTCCCGGAGCATCTCCAGGGCGCCCTCCCCGGTCGGCGCGGTGTGGATGGTGAGCGCCCAGCCTTCGGCCGTCTTGAGCTTTTTCTGGAGCAGGAGCTGGTGGGCCTGGTCTTTGGCGACGATGAGCAGGGAAATCTGGGTGGAGGTCAAAGGAGACATTGGATGCGGGGAGACAACATCCGTAATTCTACTATATGCGTTCCGGGCGGCTCAACTGGCCGGAGGCTCCGCCCCGGGGGCGCCGAGGAGCCCCGCGTAGGCGCTCTCGTAGGCGGCGATCATGTCGATGAGGTTGAAGCGCCGGGTCACCGTCTCCTTGGCCGCGGCGCCCAGGCGTGAGCGCGCCGAACCGTCCTGGGCGAGCCTGAGGATGGCGGTCGCCAGCGCCTGAGGCTTGCCCGGCGGCACCAGGAGGCCGTTCTTGCCGTCCTCGACGGCCTCGAGCACCCCGTCCACGGCGGAGGCCGCGACCGGCAGGCCCATGGCCATGGCCTCGAGCAGGGCGTTGGGCAGGCCCTCCCAACGGGAGGGCAGCACGAAGGCGTCCAGGGCGGAGAGCCAGGAGGTCATGTCGTCCCGCTCGCCCAGGAGCATCATCTGGCGCTCTAGCCCAAGCCGCCGGATGTGGGCCTCGAGCTGCGGCCGGGCGGGCCCCTCGCCGAGCACCACGCAGCGGATCGGGCGCTTCTTCAGCATCCCCATCGCGGCGATGAGCGTGTCGTAGCCCTTCTGGGCGTCGAGCCTCCCGGCGGCGCCGATGAGGACCTCATCCGAGGCCAGGCGCAGCTCGAGCCTCTTCTGCCGGCGCTCGAGCTTCGAGACGGGCCAGCCCGCGAGGTCCACCCCGTTGTGGATGATCTTGACCTTGTCCGGGGAGTAGCCGAGCCAGCGCACCAGGTAGTCGCGGCTGGCCTTGGATTCCGCGATCAGAAGGTCGTCGGCGCCCTTCAAGAACCGGTCCACCAGCTTGGTCCACAGGGCCCGCGTGCGGTAATTGACGCGCGGGGAGCTGACCAAGGTGAAGGGGACTTTGTGCCAGCGCTTCACGATGCGGGCCATCTGGATGGCCTGGAACATGAAGGCGTGGACCATCTGCGGCCGGGCCTGGGCGATGATGCCGGCCAAGCGGCCGATGTCCTTCCAAGAGGCCCGGCTTTGCGCCTCGAGGGAATGGGTCGTGAAGCCCGCGGCCGCGAGCTTGCCCAGATAGGCGCCCGGGCGCTTGACGCTGACGACGCCGCAGACCTCGTGTCGCGCGGGGTCCAGCAGGGTGGCGATGGTGTAGAGCGTCTTCTCCGCGCCCCCGACCGTGGTCGAGGTGCTGACGAAGAGCGTCCGGATCACTTGAAGAAGCTCTTCACCGCCTCGCAGACGAAGCCCGCCTCGTCTTCCGTCAACTCCGGGAAGATGGGCAGGGCCAGGCCGGTCCGGGCGGCGCGCTCGGCTTCGGGGAAGTCGCCGGCCTTATGCCCGAGGCCGCGGTAGGCCGGGATGAGGTGCAAGGGGGCAGGGTAGTAGACGGCGCTGCCGATCCCCCGGGCGGCGAGGTGACCCGCGAGGGAGTCGCGGTCCTCGAGCCTGACCACGAAAAGATTGAAAGCGTGGCGGGTGCCCCCCGAGCCCGGGTTCGGCAGCGTGAGCGGCAGGCCGGAGACGGCGGTGGCCGTGGCGATGAAAGTCATGGCCGGGACCACGACGTCGTCCCCGTGCCCGACCCCGAGGGCCTTGAGCGCGAGCCTGAGCGCCGCCGTGCCCGAGGAGACCCCGAGCACGTGGCGGCTGCCCAGCAGCCGGCCGTACTCGGCCTCGAACGCCCGCCCCTCGGCGCCCAAGATGTAGGACCCGGAGTCGAGGACGCGGCAGACGGCCCGGCGAAGCTCCGGAGCGATGCCGTCATGCTGGCGCTTGACGGCGAAGAAAGGGATCTTCTTCATCAGTAGGCTCCTCGCGCCATGATCATCGCGGGCACGGTCTTGAGGATGATCTCGAGGTCCAGTCCCAGGGACCAATGCTCGATGTAGAACATGTCGAGGGCGAAGCGCTGGGCGCTGTCCACGTCGGAGCGTCCCGAAACCTGCCAGAGGCCCGTGATGCCCGGCAGGATGTTCATGCGCTTGCGCGCGGTGGGCCCGAAGTCGGCATCGAGCTTCTCCTTCTCCCCGGTGGTCACGGCCAGCGGCCGCGGGCCGACCACGCTCATGTCGCCCATGAGCACGTTGATGAACTGAGGGAACTCGTCGAGGGAGAGGCGGCGCAGGAACCGGCCGACCGCCGTCACCCGGGGGTCGTTCTTGGCCTTGAAGAAGGCGCCCCCGTGGGGGTTGAGGTCCTTCACGGCTTCGATGCGGGACTCCGCGTCGGCCACCATGGTCCGGAACTTGTAGGCCTCGAAGACCCGGCCTTTGAACCCGTATCGCTTCTGTTTGTAGAGGACCGGGCCCCGCGAATCGAGCTTGATCAAGACGGCCGCGAGCAGCCAGGGGAGGGCCGCGGCCGCGAGCACGAGGAGGCTGAAGAAGACGTCGAAGAGGCGCTTGGCCAGGAAGTTGGACTTGGTGAGCGAGGTGTGCTGTACGCGGTAGGACGGCAGGCCGAGGCTTGCGTCCATCTGGATCTCGCCCAGCCTGATCTCCAGGAGGTCCGGCACCATCTTGAAGGCCACGTCCCGCGATTCGCAGACCTCCGCGGCATCGAGCACCCGGTCGTGCGGGAGCGAGGAGTTCAGCAGGATGAGCTCGGAGACGGGGCGTTCGCGCAGCAGGGTCTCGAGGTCGCAGGCGCTGGGGAGGTCGGGCATGCGGTATATCCCGGCCCCGGGGTGGCGGGAGGCGATGCGTTTTGTCACCTCCCCGGCGATCAAGCCTCCTCCGACGAGGAGCACGGGCTGGGCCGCCTCATGCCGCGACATCCAGCGGTCGAACCAGAGGACGAGGAACTGGGCGACGCCGACCAACGCGACCGAGATGGGCAGGACGATGATAAACGCGCCCCGGGAATACTGCAGCCGTTCGTACATGTAGGTCGCGACCATGGAAGCGCCGGCGCCAAGCGCGCATCCCTTCGAAATCTGGAGGAAGCGGTCAGCCAGCGACATCCAGGGGCTGGTGTAGAGGCGCGAAGTGTACCAGAAGATGGCCAGCCACAACGGCACCAGGGTCTGGAGCATCCGTTGGTAGTGCTGCCAGTGGGGGACGTCGCCGCTCAAGGGGAGGATGCGGACCAGCCATTCCCAGTGGAACCGCAGCCGGTAAGCGAGGTAGTAGGAGGCGGCCACGGCGGCCCCGTCCAAGGTGAAATGGAGCGCGGTGCGCACGGCGTGGCGCAGCCAGGGCGCGATGCCCTTGGTGGGGCGCAGGGGCTTGACGCTCGCGGCCGTGGATGCCTTTCTTGAGGCGCTCAGCGGCATCGGGAGGGCCTTGAGTCAGGACCTCACATGAGCGGGATGTCGAGCGTCTTGCATATCTTGCGCGCCGCGAAATCCGCGATTTCCAGGTGCCTGGTGACCGGCGTTTCCTTGCCGTTGACGGGGTTCTGGAACACCGAGTACTTCCCGCTCTCCCTGACAAGGACGCAGCCGTGCTCATTGAGATGTTTTATCAAGTCTCTTCTCTTCATATGGTAGGCCTCCTGAAACATTAACTATACCAAAATGGTGTCAGGCATTGCGCAACTTGCGCTTCTTTGCGCAACTTGCGCAATGCCTGACACCAGCTTCCAGCTTCGTAAAAAATGGGTTAGGGGCATTCCCCTGCCTTGACAGGGGCCGGGGAAGCAGGGTATAGTGATAATAGCGAAGGCTCCGGGGCCAATGTTCTGGAATTGGTGGAAGAAACGAGCCAAACCCACGGTGGAGAACGCTCCGCCTGAGACCGATATATCCCTTCCAGTCCTCAAGAAAAAAGAGAAGGAAGAAGAAAGGAAATCCGGCATCGCTCCTGCCGCACGCACCAAGCCTGGCGAGATATTCATCCCTGCCCGTGGCGGCACCGGGGCTGCTAGCGCCGCGCGCGGGGCCGCGTCCCAAGCGACTACCCAGGCAGCGACCCGCTCGAGCGCCTGGCTGTTCGGCAACATGCTGGCCGGAGGCCTGGGCCTCCTGTTCAAGGGGTTGCTGATCGGCGCCGCGGCGATAGCGGTCGGCGGGGCGGGCGTCGTGGTCTACCGCCTGTCGGCTGCCGGGCCCCGCAAGGCCCCGCTCAGCTTCGGGGCAGTCCAGTCCGAGATCCAGGCGACCGGCGGCGACCTGGCCAAGAGCGTGATGTCCTCGGCCAAGGACAGCGGCATGTTCTCATGGATCGTGCCCGAGGCGGGCAGATCGGACAAGGCCGGCGCCGCCGACGCTGCGGGCAAGACCGCCAAGGCCGGCGCTTCGGGCGCCGCGGAGGCCGCCGGCCCGACCGAAGGGATGGGGCCGGCAGGGGAGACGGACCCGACGAACGCGTTCCCGGGCGGGGGGTTCGGCGCGCCAGGAGGGTCCCAACTCTCGTCGATCCTCGGGGGCGCCGTGAGCCAGGCCAATTTCGTGCTTCCGGGCCCGAAATACGGCGAAAAGCTCGGCTATCGCCTCAGCAAATTCGACAACAAGAGCCGGGACAAGGGCAAAGGCGGCTCCGCCAAGAAGACCACGGTGGTGATGAGCCCGAGCTTGGGCAACATCAGGAACAGGATGAGGGACTCCCGGTCCCTGGGGCGGCTGCGCGCCATGGCGCCTTACAACGCCAAGATCAAGGGAGGCGGGGTTTCCGCGACCGAGGTCGAGGCGGGCGCGGCCGAGGCGCAGTTCGAGGGGACGGAGAACGTCGGCGGCACGGCGCCGGAGAGCCCTCCCGATGTGCCGCAGCCCACTCCCAACCCTTCTCCAGGAGGGCCCGGCGGGCCGTCCGGCTGCCAGTGCAACTGGGAAACGGAGACCTGCGTCAACAACCAGTGCGTGGCCCTCGACAAGCCCGGCCCCGTGGAGACGACTCCTTGGGCGCGGCTGACCCAGAAGGGACAGCAGCTGCGGACCCAGGTCATCATCTACATGATGATAGCCGCGGTCCTCTTCACGATCGCCCACTACGTCAAGAACATCAAGCCCTACGGCGAGATCCTCTACTGGATCCTGTTCGCCCTGGGCTGCGTGATGGCCCTGATGTCCATGGCCAAGGCCTATGAGATGATCCAGGTCGGCAAACAGATCAACAGCATGGGCGGCCAGCCGCACGGCGACCAGTTCATCAAGATGGGCTACCTCTACATCGCCGGCAACGTCGCCATGATCGCCACCGCGTACTTCACCCCCGCGTCCAAGACCGCCTGGCAGACGGTCGCGCTCATCAACATCGCCATCATGGTGATCTGCCAACTCGTCGGCAACATGCTCAAATAGCCCCGCGGGTGTCATTGGAAACAACTGACACCGAAAGCATCTTCTTGCCGTCGAAGACGAACCGGCCGCGGAAGCGCTTGCCGGCCAGCATGAGGGGCAGCCAGTGGGGGTCGTCGGCCCACATTTCGTCGTAGGGGAGGGCGTCGGTCCGGAACCAGCGCGGGACCGCCTCGTCGGTCTCGCGCGGCTCGCCCTGGCACGAAGCGGCCCGGAACACGGTCACGAACAAGCGGTAGCCGTCCAGGAAGTGGAACCACAGCTCTCCGGCCTCTTCCACCCCGGTCGGAGTGACGCGGAGCTCCTCCGAAACCTCCCGGATGGCGGACTGCAGGGGAGTCTCGCCGGGGTCGACGCGGCCTCCCGGGCCGTTGTAGTAGCCGGCTCCCAAGCCGCGCTTCTTGCGGATGAGGAGGATGCTGCCGCCGCGGACCACGAAGCAGAGTGTGGCGTGCTCCGCAGGCTCCCAGGTCTCCCAGTCGATGTCGGCGACGGACCTTGGGCTGGGCATTGTCTGGGTGTGTTAACCTGAAGTTCCCCGCCGACTTTCGAAATATCTCCTGATGGTTTCAGAGGATCTCCCAAAAGACGACTTCGCCGTTCTGTCTACACTTCGAGCCTCTCCAGCAGTTTGTAGGCGCGCTGTTGCTTGGCGTTGGGCGTGGTGAC
>JACQWX010000051.1 GCA_016209035.1 Elusimicrobiota bacterium
GACGGGGCGTCTCGCAGGCCGACTTGGGCATGCAGGAGGCCGAGAGCCGAGCGCCGCCTCTAGGCGAGCGCGTCCCCGACGGATAGAGGCCGGGACGCTTGCCCCCAGACGGGCCCGTCAAAAACTGGGTGAGGTCGAGAGGTCCTGAGCATTGATAGATCCGAAAACACAAGCTATACTTAAAGCGATGCCAAATTTCCAGAACAGCCTCATAGGCCCTCCTGTCCTTCGTCAAGCGTACTTTAATCTTACCATACTGCTTATGACGCTGGGCATGCTCGGGTTCCTCGCGGGTGGAACGCAGGGTGGCAAAGGTCCTTCCGTTAGTGAAGACGAGGATGATATTCTGGCCGTTGAGGAAGCCAAGGCCCTGGAGCAACAAGAATCCGCGGACCGCAAGGATACGACGCTCAAGCCTGAAGATCTGGCCCAACGCAGTCAAGTCCGTGAGGAGCGGGCCAAGGAGCTTCTGACCAAACATCCTGAGAGCCCCCGGGTGCATGACGCCGTGGCCGGCATCGACTACTCGGCAGGCAGGTTCGAGCAGGGCCTTGAGCGTTCGGGCCAGGCCATCGCGTTGGCCGAGCAGAAGCCTGACAAGAAGGCGCTGGTCTCCGCGCTCGTCAACAGGGGCGAGAAGGGCTACTTGGCGATGGGAGACTATCCCAAGGCTTACGCGGACGCGGCTCGCGCGCTGGAGTTGGCCCCCAAAAACCCGCGGGCGTTCGCGCTGCTCAAGCTGACCGAGGGCCGCGTCGCGGCGGGGCACGGGGGCAAGCCCGGCCCGGCCGCTGCGGGACCTTCCGGCCAGGTCGCGCCGAGCCAAGCTCAGACGGGGGAGTCGGCGGGCCGGCAGGCGCAGGACCGGGAGGCCCAGGCCACGGCGGAGAGGCTCAAGGCCGGGGCATTGGCGCGTGAGGCTGCCGGCAAGCTGGGACTTGGCGACAGCGAGGCGGGCCGCAGGCTCATCGACAAGGCCGTGGGCTTGGACCCTGAGAACGCCCGGATTCTCGCGGCAAGGAGCCGCGCGCGTCTTGCCGGCAAGGACATGCGGGGCGCTCTTGAAGGGCGAGAGGGAGCGGGAGCGACGTTACATGGCGACACGGTACGCAAGGAGCGCGTGGAATGAGGTCAATAATATTGGCGGCAGGTCTGCTCATGGCGGCCTTGCCCCTCAGTGCGGCTCAAGGCGCAGACAAGCCGGCGAGGAAGTCCGAAGTCAAGTCCCGGAAGCTGGCTCAAGAGGTCATCCAAAGCACATCGACAGTTTCAACGAAAGCTGACGCTGCCCGAACAGACAAGAAGCCCAAAACGAGGATCTTGCAGGAACTCATTGCCTTGGTCCTGGCGCAGGGGAAGGAGCGGGCGGTGAAATCACCGTCTGCAGAGAACCTAGGACTTACACCAGGTGCCGCCACGAAAGCAATTCGATACAAGACTGACATTTCCCCTGATGAGAAAGAACATGCTTTCGAAGTTCTGTATAGCATGACCGGAGAAGCAACGGGCAAGCCTTATGGCTTGGTTTGGAGCCGAACCAAGGTTTCGAGGAAAGAGGGGATTAAGGTCATTGACGAGAGTTGGACTTTGCGCCTCTCCACTGAATGTGTTCTGCAAGCAGCTTTCAAAGCAGAGGGCAAGGAAGGAGCTGTGGTTCAGACCAAGTATCCAACGGATTCGTCCGAAGCGCAGCGAATATTTGAGCAGGAGAGACGCTTTTATCTCGTCGATTCCCTTGCATTGGAGATGTCCCTAAGATGAGAGTATTCGTTTTGTTGATTGGCTTGGCCGGGGTGACGCATTTCTCCTTTGCGCAAGGAACACAGAAGCCTCAGCTCGTCCAGGCGGACGAAGATGATTGGGTGAAGGATATCCGCGATTCAACGGGCAAGATAGAAGACCTTACCCAAAGGATCGACGACCCCTCGACCCCTCCTGAGGAGAAACCGAAATACGAAGCCGCCCGGGAAGCCGAAGTCTCCAACATCGAGCAGGTCGGGCAGAAGCGTCCGGAGAACTACAAGGCGCAGATGGACGTGGGCAAAGCCCTCGTGAAGGTCAATGAACCGGCGCGTGCGATGCCCTTCGCAGACCAGGCGGTGGCATTGTCTCAAGGCAAACCGAAGAAGGAATCCGCCGCCCGCACCCTTCGCGGGACCATCCTCCACGGTCAGCGCGATTATCCGAGCGCGGCGCTGGAGTGCGGCCGTGCCGTGGAGTTGGACCCCTCCAACAATGCGGCATACTCGTGCTACCAGCTCACGAGAGACCGGGCGGCGACGAAGGGCGCTGGACCGGCTCCCGGCGGATCGCAGGCAGGGCCGGCCGGAGCTTCCGCTGCCGGGGAGCGGCCGTCCATCGCGGCGGCTCCTCTCGGCCCTGAGCACGGGGCCGTAGCAGGTCTCACGGATGGGAACGCGCTCAAGGCTTCGGCGTTGGCGCGTGAGGCTGCCGGCAAGCTGGGACTTGGCGACAGCGAGGCGGGCCGCAGGCTCATCGACAAGGCCGTGGGCTTGGACCCGGACAACGCGAAGCTTCGCGTCGCCAGGGGCCAGGCGCGTTTGGCGGCGAAAGACTTGCAGGGCGCGCGCGAGGACGCGGACGCGGCGGTCCGGCTCGATCCCATGTCCGCCGCGGCCCTGTTCTTGCGCATCCGGGTGGGCGCGGCCCTGGGATGGAAGCCGGAGTTGATCCTTGCCGACATGAAGAGCGCGGGTCGCCTGGACCCGGGGATGCTGCCCGATCTGCGCAAGATCGCGAAGGGGCTCGGGCTGGGCGCCTTCGAGGGGCAAGACGACCCGGGATCATCGGGCGGTCTGGATGACGCCGCCGCGTCCGGCAGGCAGGTTGCCGCCGGAGTTGGGAAAAATTCTGCCGCAAAGAGCATCTTGGGCGGTCATCCGCTTTCCTTCTGCAGGCCGAAGAACTTCTTGGAAATCATCTGCGCCGCAGTCCTGTCGATGATCGTCATCGTCGGCGTTTGGATCGTCTGGAAGCGCAAGGCCGGGGAGTAGTCGGAAACTCGGTGACGTCGAGAGGTCAGAGGCGCAGCTTCTTGGGCCAGCCGAGGATGCTCAACAGGTCGTGGACCATGCGGGCGGTGGCGCCCCAGACCAAGACCTTGCCCACGCGGAACTCGAACATGGGATGGGGAGCGCCGGCCACGTCGCGGAAGCCCGCGTGGGAAAAGCCCCCTGGGTCGGCGAGACGGGCCAGGGGCAGTTCCAGCACGCGGCGCACCTCGCGCCGGTCCGGGGCGAAGCCGCGGGCCTTGCCGATCCAGCCCACCACGGGCGTGATCACGAACCCGGTGTAGGTGGCGACGTCGTCCAAGACTCCCACGACCTCGACGGCCGCGGGATCCAGGCCCACCTCCTCGCGGGCCTCTCTGAGGGCGGTGTCCCGCATGCGGCGGTCGCAGGCCTCGCGCCTTCCGCCTGGGAAGGATATCTGGCCCGCGTGGCAGGAGAGCCCGGCTGAGCGGGCGGTGAATACCAGGCTTAAGCCCCCCGGACGCTCAGCCACGGGAACGAGGGTGGCCGCCCGCGTGAACCCGCGGAGCGCGGACCTGCGCGGCTTCCTCGACCGAAGGGCCAGCCGCAGGCGCTCGAGGGAAGGGCTCGAAAGCTCGCGCATGGACGAGATTCATTGTACGACATTTCCGCCATATCTTAAGATATGCGCGTGGGCAACCCTCACACCCTGCTGGGACTGCTGGCCGTCGTCCTCTGGAGCGTGACCGTGGGGCTGGCCCGCAGCCTTTCGGAAAAGGTAGGTCCCCTCGCGGGCGGCGCGGCCGTCTACCTGGTCGGGGGCGCTCTCTGCTGGGCGTGGAGGGCCGCCCGCCGCCCATCCCGCGGCGCAGCCCGCGAAAGTCCGATGCCCCTTCGCTACCTCCTGGGCTGCGGGGCCCTCTTCGTGATCTACCTGCTGTCCTTCTACCTCGCCATCGGCATGGCGGCGGACCGCGTCCAGGTCCTCGGCGTGGGCCTGGCCAACTACCTTTGGCCCTGCTTGACCATCGTTTTCTCCCTGGCACTGCTGGGCAAGAGGGCAGGCATCCTTCTCGCGCCAGGCACGGCGGCGGCGCTCTCGGGGGTCTTCCTCGCCATGGCCGCGGGAGCGCAGGTCTCCCCCGCGGAATTCCTGTCCGGCTCCTCAGGCGGGGGCGTCGTCTACTCGCTCGCCGCGGCCGGGGCCGTGATGTGGGCGCTCTACTCCAACCTGACCTCGCGCTGGATGGGAGACCGCTCCCGGAGCGGGGTGGGCCCTTTCATGCTGACCACGGGCGTCGTGCTCTTCCTCCTGGCCCTCAACCGTTCCGGCGCGCCATTGGGAGCCGCGTCCCTTGCCGGGCCTTGGACCGCCGGCGCGGCGGCCGAGGCGTTGGGCCTGGGCCTGGCCACGGCCGTGGGCTATGAGTGCTGGGAGTCGGCCATGCGGCGCGGGGACGTGACGCTCGTCGCGGCGGCGTCCTACTTCACGCCGCTCCTCTCGACTCTGTTCTCCTGCCTCTATCTGGGCGTCCGGCCCGGCGCGAGCCTCTGGGCGGGCTGCGGCCTCGTCGTGGCCGGGTCGCTCTTGAGCTGGAGGGCGGTCAGCTCCCCTTCTAGCGCTTCGCGGTAGCGGGGGTGGCCCGATTGAAGGCCCAATCCCGGATTTCCTTGACCTGCTCGGCCATCGTCTTGGACAGCGGCACCATGCTGTCGGTCTGCCTCATGATGTCGTTCTGGGTCATCGCCCGTCCCGCCTGGTGTGACTCGACGCGGGCCGCGATGACGGCTTGCTCGATCTCGGCGCCGCTCCACTCCCTCGTGCAGTAGGCCAGCAGTTTGGCGTTGAAATCCTTCGGGTCGGCGTCGTTGGCCGCCAGATGGATGTTGATGATCTGGATGCGCTCCTCCTCGTTGGGAAGATCGCAGAAGAAGACCTGATCGAACCGCCCCTTGCGCAGGAGCTCGGCCGGAAGCAGCTCGATCCGGTTGGCCGTGGCGGCGACGAAGACCAAGGGAGGCTTCTCCTGCAGCCACGTCAGGAACGCCGAGAAGACCATGGACTGCGGCGTGGCGGCTTCCTTGGGCGTGCTCAAGCTGGATTCCATCTCGTCGATCCAGAGAACGACGGGCGCCACGGCCTCGATGGTGCGCAAGGCGCGGTGGAAGGCGGCCTCCGGACTGCCGTAGAGGTTCGAGAAGATGAGGCTCATGTTCAGACGGAACAAGGGGACCTGCCAGAGCCCCGCGATGGCCTTGGCCAGCAGGCTCTTTCCGCAGCCGCTGACCCCCATGACGAGGATGCCCTTCGGGATGGGAAGGCCGGTCTTGATCGCCTCCTGGGTGAACAATTCCTTGCGCTTGGCGGCCCAATCCTTGACGTTCTCCAAGCCGCCGACGGCGTTGATATCGACCTTGAGCGGGATGAACTCCAGGAACCCCGCCTTCTTGGCGATCGTCCCTTTCTCGGTCAAGATGTCTTCCAGCACGTTGCCCGAGGCTGCGCCCGTGCTGAAGACGCGGTGCATGATGTGGTCGACTTCCATGAGAGTCAAGCCGCGCAGGGACAGGACGGCATGCGCGCGGACCTCGGCCGGCAACGCCGCGCCGGGGAACCGCTTTTCGATCGCCAGCAGGCGCGCCAGCACCTCGTCGCCCGACGCCACGTCGAGCTCGATGTAGCACAACTCCTTGTCCAGGGATTCCGGCAGGACGGCCACAGGCGAGACGATCACGATGGCCGATCGGTAGTCGCGGCAGAAGGAGAAGTAGGCCTCGCGAAGCGCGCGGACCACCCGCGGATCGCCCATGAAGGACGACAGGTCCTTCATGACGTAGAATCCGTGCCGAGGGTGGTCGATCATGTGCAGCAGGGCGGCCACGGGATCCCGGGCATCGACCCCATCCGCGGACGGCTCGAAGCCGCGGATGCAGCTCCAGGTGGTGACCGAGCCTCCGGGGAAGCAGCGCGGGACAAGAGGCGCGAGGCACTCGACGACGCGGTCCTCCTCGGGGGTGTGCAGGTAGATCAGCGGATGGCGCCCGTGGACCGCGTGGAGCACCTGGTCTTCAAATCGGGGCATGATCATCCTCCATGATGCTAGCTCCCGCGCAGGTTCCTGAGAATCTCCCGCGTGGACCGGGACTTGTTGAGAGTGTAGAAATGGATGCCCGGAGCGCCCTTGTCGAGGAGCTCGCGGCACTGCTTGGCCCCATGCTCGATGCCGTAGCGCACCACCGCCTCGGGGTCGTCCTTGATGAGTTCGAGGTCTGCCGCCATCCTGAACGGGATGGTGGCGCCGCAGAGGTTCGTGAAGCGCTTGAGCTGGCCGTAGCCCGTGACCGGCATGATGCCGGGGACGATGGGGACCCGGATGCCGGCGGCCCGGGCCTCCTTGACGAACTCGAAGTAGTCCCTGTTGTCGAAGAAGAGCTGGGTGATGACCCAGTCGCCGCCCGCCGCCACCTTCTCGGCTAGGCGCCGGACGTCCTCCTCGATGCTCGGCGCCTCCGGATGCTTCTCGGGGTAGCCCGCCACCCCGATGCTGAAGTCGGCGCGCTCCCTGATGAAGCCGACGAGGTCCCGGGCGTAGCCGAAGTCGCGCCGGCCCGGCGGGGGCGCCTGGGCGTCTTTGGGAGGGTCTCCCCGCAGGGCCACGACGCTCTCGATGCCGAGCCCCCGGATGCGCCGCAGGAGATCGGCGATCTCGGAGCGCGTGTGGGTGATGCAGGTCAGGTGGCAGGCGGTCTCGACGCCGAGCTCGCTCTTGACGCGGCCCGCGGTCTCGACGGTGCGCTCCCGCGCCGTCCCGGCGGCGCCGTAGGTGAGCGTCACGAAGGCGGGCCCGAGGCGCTTGAGCTCCGAGATGCTGCCGAAGAGGGTCGCCGTGTCCTCCGGGGTCTTGGGGAGGAAGAACTCGAAGGAGAAGACCGGCGCTCCCGGGCCGAAGAGCTCGGGGATCCTCACGGTTCGGCGGGGACGGCGCGCGACTGGGCCTCGTTGATGAGCCGGTCGTATTCCTCGGCCAGGGCCTGGTCCGCGGAGACGAGCTTGGCGATCCTGAAGTCCGCGGCCGCGTCGGCGAAGTCCTTGAGCTTGGTGTAGGTCGAGCCCCGGTTGCGGTAGAACCGGTCGGAGTTGGGGTCGAGCGCGATGGCGCCGCTAAACTGCTCGATCGCCTCGTGGTTCCTCCTGAGGGCGAAGTAGGCCAGGCCGACGCCGTTGTGGCCGTTGGGGTTGAGCGGGTCGAGATGCGCCGCCTTCTGGAAGCTCTCCAACGACTTCTTGTAGTCGCGCAGGAAGTAGGTTGCGTTCCCGGCCCGAAGATGCGCCTCCGCGTCGTCGGGCGCGAGCTTGAGGGCCTTGGACGCGGCGTCGAGCGCGGCGCGATAGTCGCGCCGGGAGGTGTGCAGCATGGCGAGGCGAGCCAGGAGACCGGCGTCACCCGGCTCGAGCTCGAGGGCGCTGCGGAGGTCCTGCCACGCCGCGTCGAGGCCGTCTTGAGCCGTGAACGCGGTCGCGCGCGCGGCGAACGCCTCCGCGAGGGTGCCGTCCATCTCGAGGGCTTTGGTGTATTCCACCACGGCCCTCTCGTATTGGCCGATGTTGTGGTGCGCGTCGCCGCGGACCATGAAGATGAAGGGGTCGGGCGGCGCTTCGTCCATGCTCTCCTGGAGGGCCGTGATGGCGTTGTAGTAGTCGTCCGGCCTGCCCTGCACGGCGCCGAATACGACGTCCGGGGAACGGGCGTCGGGGTCGATGGCGAGGGCCCGGCGATAGGAGTCGTGGGCCTGCTTGTACTGGCGGGCCTTGGCGTAGGCGAGCGACCGGGCGAGGCTGCTCTCGGCGGGCATCACCCCCGCGGCCTCGGCCTTGCGCAGGCTCTCCACGGCTTTGAGCGGCTCGTCCAAGCGCAGCAGGCACAGGCCCCGCTGGAGGAGCGCCGGGCCGTGGCCCGGGTCGAGGGACAAGGCCTTGTCGCAGCTGCGCAGAGCGTCGTTGGCGTCCCCCGAGAGGCGCTGCGCCCAGCACAGGTTCGTGAGGGCTTCCTTGGAGTCGGGCAAGGCTTGGGCTGCGTCCCGGAGATCCCTGAGCGCTCCCTTGAGGTCCCCCATCCCGCCCCTGGCCAGCCCGCGGCGCATGAGAGCGCCGGCGTCGGCGGGGCCGAACTCGAGGGCGCGGGTCAGGTCCGCGGCGGCGGACTCGTAGTCCTGGGCTCTGAGCTTGATCTCTCCGAGCGCGACGTAGACCGCGGGGTTGGAGGGGTCCCTTTCCAGGACGACCTGCATGTCGGCCATGGCCCGGACCTGGTTGCCGATCCAGGAATAGGCCTCGGCGCGCTTCGCCAGGATGCGGCCCGGAGGGCCGCGCAGAGCGAGGGCCTTGGTCAGGACGGTGATCGCCTCGTAGTACTCCCGGCGCTTGAGCCTGATGATCCCGAGATTGTACTGGAAGCCCGCGTCGGAGGGCCTGAGCTCCACGGCCTTCTGGATGTCGTTGAGGGCGTTGCCCAGGTCGGAAAGGTCGTTGGCGTAGAGCGCCGCCCTGCTGTTGTAGGCTTCGGCCAGCGTCGGGTCCACCCGGAGGGCCGCCGCGTAGTCCTCCACGCTTTCCCGCGGTTGGCGCAGCCGCGTCATGACGCTCGCGCGCGCGAGCAGCACCTCGGGGTTCTTGGGATCGAGCTTGAAGGCGCGGCTCAGGTCCGAGAGAGCCTGCTTCTCGTCGCCCATCTTGGCGGCCAGCATCCCGCGGCCGGCCCAAGCCTTGGCCAGGCTCGGGTCGGCCTCCACGGCCGACTCGAGGTCCTTCATGGCGAGGTCGTTGTCCTTGAGGACTTCGTGGGCCTGGCTGCGCTTCATGAGGAAAGCCGGCTTCTTGGAGAGGGTGTAGGCCTGGGTGTAGGCCTCGATCGCTTCGCGCCACAGCAAGTTGGACGCCAGGCGCTCCGCCAGGAGCGCGGCGGCGCCCGAGTCCGGCAGGTCGCATGAGAGCGCCGCCCGGTAGGCCTCCAGCCCCTCGTCGCGCTTGCCGGAGGCGTGGAGCGCCTCGGCCCTGTTGAACATGGCGCCGAAGTGCTTGGGGTTGTCGTGGAGCACCGTGTCGAGGTCGGCGAAGGCGCCCTCGGGGTCTTCCAAGGCCAGCCTCACCGCGGCCCGGCCGATGTACGCGTACGCGTACTCGTGCTCCAGCTCGATCGCCTTGTCGTAGGACTTGGCGGCCCTGGCGAGGTCCCCCTTGGCCGCGAAGACCGTTCCCAGCAGGCCGAAGGCGACATAGTAACGTCCGTTCACGCGCAGGGCCATGGTCAGGTCCGCGATGGCCTTGTCGTGCTGCTTGAGCTCGTAGTGCAGCATCGCGCGCTGGAGGAGGTAGAGCGCGCTCCTCGGGGCCTTGAGCACGACCTCCTCCATGTCCGCGAGGGCCTTGAGCGTGTACCCCTTCGTCCGCCACACCTGGGCCCGTCCCGCCAGCGCCTCCGCCGACTGCCGGTCCAATTTGAGCGCCTTCTCGAAGCTTTCCAGCGCCTTGTCGGGATCCTCGAGATACAGATAGGCCGTTCCCCGTGCCGTCCACTCCGCGGGCCTCTTGGATTCCGGCATGTACTCCGCGACGATGCGCCCGGCCTCCGCGCGCATCTCAGCGTAATCTTCATAGACATGGGCCACGCGCGCGACCATGGCCTTGGCCGCGAGCATCCTGGGCCGGAGCTTGCGGACCTCGTTCAAGGGGGTGAGCGTCCCCCGGACGTCGCCCCTCAGGTAGGCGGCGCGGGCGGCGTCGAAGGGATCCGGCTCGAGCGGTTGGGGCTGCTCCCAACTGGCCGCATGGCCGATGCCCCGAGGAGGGAGGCTGCCGGCCGCCGCCATGACCGCGATGATGATCAGCGAGTGTCGCCGCATGGATTCAGAATATAATCGAACAATATTAAATTTGCAAGGCCATCGCCATGCCCCTTAGAGGGCATTCACCATGCCGAGCATGGCCTTGGCGTCCGACAATCTCTTCTTGGGGTCGGGATCGAGCGTCGCCTGGATGATGCGCCCGACGCCGTCGGGGAGCGAAGGCACCGCCTCCCGCGGGTCGGCATAGCTGCGGCGCTCCTTCTGCGCGAGGAAGTCCGGGCCCCGGAACGGGATCAACCCCGTGACGCACTCGTAGAAGGTCGCGCCCAGGCAGAAGATGTCGGAGGCTCGGTGGCATTCCCCCAGATGCTGCTCCGGCGCCATGTAGACGGGTGTCCCGGAAGTGTCTTCGTGCGTCATCCGCGAGATGGTCTCCTTGGCCGTCCGGGCGAGGCCGAAGTCCATGACCTTGGCGAACCCGTCGTCGCGGACGATGATGTTGGAGGGCTTGAGGTCCCGATGGAGCACGCGCGCTCGGTGCGCCGCGTCGATGGCCGTGCAGACGCAGTGGAAGATCCCCTTGCACTCCGCGATTTCCAGCCGCTTCTTCTCCTGGATCAGGCTCGACAGGGTCTTCCCTTCCACGAATTCGAACACCAGGAAGAGATCCCCGCCCTCATCGACGATGTCGAAGATGGGCACGATGTGGGGATGGGCCAGCGTCGCCACGGTCCGGGCTTCCACCACGAAGTTGGCCCGCTCCCGGTCGAGCGCCTTGATCTCGGGCCGCAGCATCTTCACGGCTACCTTGCGCTTGAGCCGGTTGTCGAAAGCCTCGAAGACCATGCCCATCCCGCCCTCTCCGATCTTCGCTCGGAGGGTGTACTTCCCGGCCAGGAGCCGGGATGGTTCTCCCACGGACGCATCCTGGCTGGCGACCGGCGCCAAGGCGCAATCCCCCGGGGGCTGGGCCTTGGTCGGCATCCGGGAGACGCTCGACCCCGTCTTGGAGCGGCGGACCCGACCGTCGGCGCTGAGAAGGAGGCCGCAGGCGACAAGCGCCGCGAGCGCCGCCCAGACGAAACGGCTTCTCCGCCGACCTCCGACCGCTTCCTGGATCGTAGAGGCCATCCCTTGCCGATCCGTCCCGGGCGAAGCCCGGGGCTCGCCGACCCGCTGCGCGGGCCCGAACCTGCCAGTGGCGGGTTCGGGGGCTCGGTCGCCGGAGGGGTCCTGGCTGGGCCTCGGTTCCTGATGGACGACGGGTTCCGTCGTCAAGGAAGCGCTCTCAAGCGGTCGGCCCGCAGGAATCTCTCGGGCTTCGCGCTGGGACGCTCCGCGATCCTGCTTCGCGGGCGGCGGGGCCTGGGAAGGTCGCGGGGTCCTCATGGGAGCGGCTTCCAGTTTCGCGAGCAAAACGGGGCCGACGGTTTCGCCTGCCTGCGCCGTGGCCTTCCCCGCGGCCGCTTCCAGGGCGACGTCGAGGGCCGATGAATCCTGGGAGGCTGCCGCCAGCAGGCGGGCCGTGCGGCTGTCGAACGCCTTGACGGAAAGGGCGCAGCGATAGCTGACCAGGTTCCCCAGCCTGTCGGATACCACTTGGCCCCCGGAGGCCGAGACCACGATGATCACGTCGGCCTGGGCGCGCAGGCCGGCGTCGCGCGGCCAGCGCTTCGCCGCCGTCGCCTCTTCCCGGGGGCTTAGCCCGTGCGCCACCACCTCCCATCCCGCGTCGAGCATGGCGCGCGACACGGATTCCCCGGGCCCTGGCCGCGCCAGGGAGGGGTCCGCTTCCAGGATGAGGACGCTGCGCTCGCGCTCGCCGCCCGCGGATTTCCCCTCCCGGGCCCCGGCTCCGGCAGTGGCCTTGGCCATGGCGGCAAGGCTCGGGCCCTTCTCGCCAGCTGAACGGCCCATCGCGGCATCTTCCCGGCCCATGAGATCCGGCGTCTGGTCTCTCCCCCGCAAAGTGGCCTCCAGGGCGTTCACGGCGTAGCGCCACACGTCGCCCGCAGCCACCTCGGATTTCCCGGCCCAGCCCCTCAAGGCCCCGAGAGCCAGGTAGCTGAAGGCAGGCCTTCGCGCCCCGGGAAGAGCCCCGGCGAACTGGTCGCCCTTGGCAGCGGTCAGGACCACCATCCTCGGGTCGGCAGGACCGGCGATGGTCAAGGTCACCAAGGGCTGAAGCCCAGGCACTACGGCCTTGCCGTCCTCCAGGCGGCCGGAGAAGCAAGCGTCGAGCACCACCCGGATGGCCCCGGCCTTGGTTTCCGCAAGAGCCCTGAGGAGTTCCCCGCGGCGCACGCTGTAGCGCTCGATGGTCCCGGCTTTCTGCTGGGCGTCAACAGCCACCAGAAGCCCGTCCTTGCCGTCGCGCGACGGCGCCCCGTGGCCCACGAACACGAACCAGAGCGTCCCTTCAGAGCCGGCATCGGCGGCCGCGCTGCGGACGGCGTCCAGCATCTCGTGGCGCGTGGCGTCGACCCCGGTGAGGAGCTTGACGTCATGGGCCGGGACGCCGCGGGTTTCCGTCAAGTAGTCGTACCAGGCCTTGGCGTTGGCCTCGGCCCCGGGAACGTCGACCACGAAAGCGTAATCCTCCACTCCCACCACCACGGCGGCGTCTTTCCCGCCGCCTCCAACGGCCGAGGCGGGCCGGGTCATGTCGGGCCAGGAGGCCTCCTGGCCAAGGGCGCGCGCCGCCCCAGCCAGGACCAGGATCAGGACCTCGGCCACGGCCCATCCCGCGGTCCACATGGTCATCAATCCTCTTTTTTCAGGAAATCCGCAAGGAGACTTGAAACGCGTTTCAAGGAGCAGCTTTCGCCGAAAGCGCTCCAGTAGAGTTCGCCCGTCTGCGCGTCCGCCAGCTTGGCGCTGTAGGCGCATATGGGGCTGCCGTAGATGGAGCCGAACAGGACGGCGTCGACTCCGGCGAGACGGCCCATGCGCGGGAGGTCGGAGGGCCGCAGGGCCCCGGTCAGCCCGAAGCGCTGCTCCTCCAGGACCTCTTCGAGGTGGACCCGGTCGATGACCTCGTATCCCGCTTGGGCCAGCGCCCCCGCCCATTGGTCCGCCCATTCCCGGCCGTCCTGGTTCTGGTGGCCGGAATGGAACGGGTACGCGGCGACGCGCATCCTCTTGCGGTGGTCCAGGTGGGGATTGAACGCGATCCTGACGCCGCCTGATTCCCGGCTCCGGAAGCGGCCTTCGGGGAAGGATTCCCAATCCATGTCCTCAAGGGTCTTGCGCAGCCATTTCGTCACCTTCGCGTCCACCGCCTGTCCGGGTCTGGTGGAGCCCGGCGAGCCCCCGGCTTTGCCCATAAGGCTCCAGAAGACCTTGCCGGAGGAAAGGTCCACGAGCTTGACCGAGGAGGGCTGCGGCTCGCAGAGCCTCTCCAGGCCCGCCATGTCGTATGAATGGAAGGGCTGTTTCGGATTCGGGAGGCCGACGAGGATGCCCTGGACCCCGAGAAGGCCCCCCACCTTGGGCGCCTGCCTCGGGTCGGTCACGCCCATGAGAGAGAGCCCCTGCTCCCTGAGGACTTGGCCGATGTCGCCGCGTTCGACCACCCGGTAGCCGGCCGAAAGCAGGAGCGTTTCCCACTCGCCGGAGATGCGGCGCTGGGCCGCCTCGTTGCTGAAGGGGATGACCGCCACTTTGGGAGGCGAAGCCGTCCCCGCGGCCACCGTCAGGCTCGCCAGGAGCAGGCAGCCGAGGATCACCGGCTGCCGCCTCTCCAGGCGTCGGTCTTGATCTGGAAGGCCTTCCCCTTGACCGTGGCGCAGACGTTGGCGTAGAAGGGCGGGATGCGGTAGCGCCGCTGGATCTTGACCCGGACCGAGAGGAGCGCGTCGGCGCCCTCCACCTTCTCCAGCGCGTCGTAGACGGCCTCCTGGATGATGTCCCGCCGGTCGCTGAAGAGCCAGCCGAAGAGCGGGATGGAGACCCCGAAGCTCCCCTCGAAGAAGCCCGGCTTCTCGTCGGGATTGCGGTTGACGCTCTTGATGGGCGCCCCCGCGAACCAGGGGAGCTTGCCGCCCAGGAGGTACTTGGCGCACGCCTCTCCCTCGGTGTCCCCGAGGATCTGGTACTCGTCGCGGTGGAGCGGCAGGACTTCGACGCCGGAGGCCACCCGGTTGATGGGGTAGGCCTTGTCCAACGAAACGCAGCCGGGGATCATCACGCCGATCCCCGCCAGCAGGATCCATGCCGCCGGCCGCCGTCTACGCGGGTGGAGCTTGTTCATGACGCCTCCATATTACCATAGCAATGAGAGTCCGAAAAACCACTGGTCCTCGATGTCACGGTCCGAGCCTTCCGCCAGATTCCAGAGGAAGCGGTGCTCGCCGAATACCTCCGCCGGGAAGCCCGGGACCCTGACGGCGAGCCCCGCCGGGAAGACGAAATAGGGGTCGACGTTCTCGGTCTTGGACGTCCAGCGGTAGGTGATCGTCGTCAACGGGAACGGCCAGCCTCCCACGGTGAACGAGTATTGGTCTTCCCTCCTCCGTTCGGACCGGACGACGGCAATCCCGCTTCCGGCATACGGACGGAAATGGCCGACGGGCAGCCTGCCCAGGAGGGAGAAGCAGTAGACGTCGCCGATGGAAGAGCGGGCCGAAGGCTCCTCCGGCGCGGCCTGCGTGTCCGTCTGCTGGAAGGCGTACGACGAATAGTCGAAAGCCATGCCGAAATACCGTCCCCAGAACCCGAGCCGGCCTCCCAGCCAGGTGTCCCGGTCGTTGGTCCACCGGTTCCTCTCATCCGACGCGGCGAGGGAAATGGTCCCGAAGGCGCTCACGTAGAGATTGGGCTCGGCCCGAGGCGAAACAGCGATGCGGACCTCCTCTCGTTGGCGCAGTCTCGCCTGCAGTTCGGCCTCATCGACCCCTTCCCAATCGAACGAGAGGATGGTCTTGCGGTCGTAGCGCCGAAGGGCCCAATCCAGCAACTCGGCGTCCCACTTCCACCTCGGCCAGGAGCCCGGGCGCGCGGGCTCCTTCTGCTTCGGCTCAGGCTGCTCCGGCTCAGGCGCGGGACGGGCAAGGGCTTGCGTCGCCGTCCCGAGCCGCAGCGGGATGTCGGAGCTGGCGATCGTCCGGCTCTTGGAGAAGAGCTGCATCCTGATGGTGCAGTCGCCCCGCATCCATCGCGGGATCTCGACCTCCAGGACGAAATCCGTCCGGCGTCCGGGGAGCAGGTCGTGGGCTCCCAGGGCCATGTCCGCGTCCCGGACCAAGCGGCCATCCGCGTCCATGATCAGGGCTCGGACCCCGTAGAAGCCCCCGGGCCACGCCTTGGCCTCCGGATTCAGGGCCTTGACGCGCACCTCCATGATCGAGCCCGCGGTGGGCGAGGGCGTGGCAGAATGGACCTTGAGGGTGTCTCTCGTAGTCATCCCCGCCGCAAGCAGGGTTCCCGGGAAAAGGAGCGCCGCCCAGACATATGGACTCATTCCGAATACGGGTCCTCCTCCCCATACGGGTCCTCATGCGGCTCCGGGGCTTGCGGCGGCCGTTGAGCCTTGTCCGGCGCCTCCTGGGGAGGCGCCCTTCGGGTCAGGGATTGCGGAGCTTCCTTGTCCGGAGAGCGGCGTGGGGCGCTCCCGGCCTGGGAACGCCCGATGATGAGGACGGTCGTGCCCTCCTCCGCGCCGCCGCCGATCTCCGTGAGGTCGTCGATGACGCTCCCCGTGGACACCTTGACCGGGAGGTAGACGGACCCTTCGTGCGCGATGAGCGCCGAGGTCGGGACCGCGAGGATGTTCTTTCTGGCGGTAATCAGGACGACGCCTTCCCACTCCGTTCCGATATACAGGCGCCCTTTATTCGAGACATCCAGGGCGAAGCTCCTCCCCGGCGCGTCTCCCCAGCCGACCCCCGCGTAATCGGCGATCTTGCCCTCCATCTTGCGGGAGGGGTCGTCCACGGGCCAGAACTTCACCTTCTGTCCGGCCTTCACGAGTCCGGCGGCTTCACTCCCGACGCGCCCGACCAGCCTGAAGGTCTTGGCGGCCTCGAAAAGAAGAGCGTTGGGCATGACCCTTTGCCTCTCCTTGACGTAGGCTTTGAGGACGAAGCAGTCCGAGGGGCAGAGTATGGGGACCGGCTTGTAGAGCTTCTGCCAGCGCTCCTGGAGGATTTCCTGGGGCGTGCTCCCGCGCGCGTCGATGATCGCGGAGACTTCCTTGTTGGCCAGAAACCCCAAGGGGGTCTTCGCCTTCACCCAGGTGTGCACGGATACCGCCACCGCCTCGACGCGGCCCTCGATGCTGGACTTGAGCCGGAAGACGTCGTCTGCGACGACCGTTCCGGAGGCCACTACCTGGAACTCGACATCCTTGCGCCCGACCGTCGCGACCTCATGGCCGGACGACACCCCTGCCGCAAGCAGCGCCGCCGCAAGGGCCGCGGCCGGACCGATGATCAGAATGGATCGCCGCATGGCATTATTATATGCAACAAAAACATTGCATTTGCAAGACCGCTCCGCCTCCTGAACCTAGAAGCTCTCGTACTGGGGTTTCCACAGCCGCGAGAACCCGATGCTCACCCCGGTCACCGCGGAATAGCCCCACAGGGGCCTCACCTTGAGCCCGAACCAGTAGAAGTCGATGAACGGCGCGAGGCTGAGGTGCTTGTACAAGGGGATGCGCAGCTTCGCGATGACGCCTCCCTCCATGCGCAGGTCCTGCGGCCGGTCGTGGCCGGTGAGGAAGTAGTAGTTCGCGTGGGCTTCGCCTTGGAGGGTGATCGGCCGGCCCGCGGTCTTGCCCAGGTCGTGGCCCATGGTCAGGCGCGTGCGCAGGCCGTATTGGAAGTCGGGCGGGTCGCGGGAGAGGTCGCGCCTGAAGCTGCCGGAGAACTCCAAGGACCGCACCCAGGAGCCGTCGTAGAACTCGACGCCCGGGAACACGCTGTAGACCTCCCGGCGCCTCAGGCCCGGCACGGCCTCGACCTGTCCGTCGAACTGGAACCCCAGCGACGGGCCCCAGGACCGGGCGAGCCACTCGGCCGCGATCCCTCCGGCGCGCCGCGTGCCCAGGGTGAGGAGGCGGATGCTGTTGGCCGTGATGTTCACGACCTTCTCCTGGTTGCGGCGCGTGACCGCGCTGCGGGCGTAGACCATCTCGAGGGTGTTCCTCCACTTGTAGACCGACCTGAGGTACTCCGCGTCCGTCTTGAGCGCCCCGCCGATCAGGAGCTCGTCGTAGCCCTGGATGCGCGAGTTGGGGACCGAGCCGAAGGCGTCGTCGCGGACCACCCGGGTGCTCTGGATGTTGAGCCCGATGTCCCTGAAATCGATCCGCCACAGGCCCCGGGGCTTCACGGGCCTGCCCGCCATCCAGCCGCGCACGACGCTGGGCGGAGCGCCCGCCCGGGCCTTGAGGGCGGCGATGACGACGTCTTGGACCTGGCCGACGGTCTGCGGTTCGCCTTCCGGCGCGAGCCCCAGGCTGTCGAGCAGGACCCTGGAGACCGCGACGCGGTAGATCTCGTCGTCCGCGACCGGCAGGCCGTTCACGGTCCCTCCGGGGCCGACGCCGCCGGCAGCCAGGCGGCCGGCGCCTCCCGCGGGAAGCCCCGAGGCTGCGCGCCGGCGCTGACGTTCGGCCTCGGCGAGGAGCGGCTTCAACCGCCCCCCTCGCAGCCGCACCACCACGGCCTCGTCCGCTCCCAGCCACAGGCGCACGACCCCTTCCTTGACCGCGCCTTCGACCTCGACCGTCAAGGGCTGGGCCCTCAGGAGCGCCGCTTCCGAACGCGTCTCCTCGGCCAAGAGCGAGGCGGCCAGGGACCAGAAGCCTTGGGCCGTGATGCGAGGCCAGACCGTGTCGCGGGTGCGCGGATATATCTCGGCGGCCGACGGGATGAGCGCCGGCTCCGTGGAAAGGGCCAGCCCGTAGGCTTCAGGGTCGAAGGAGGCGAACCCCGTCGCCTTCCCGGGATACTGGAGGGCGACGGCCTCGGGGAAGCGATCGTCGAGCCTGAGGTGCCTCTCCACCGCCTTCCAGCGGGCCGGCATCTCCGGGCCGGCCTCCCCGGAGGCGTTCGACGCTTTCCGCTCGACCTCGAACTCGAGCAGGCCCAGGGAAGCCTTGTAGGAGCGCATGGTCAGGAGCGGCGTGTCGAAGGAACGGCGCCGGGCCTGCTCGACCTGGACCTGCGCGGGCTCAAGGGAGAAGTCGGGAGAACCGCGGTTCTCCGCGAGGACGAGGTCCACGCCGCGGGCCTGGGTCTCGAGCTGCCGGGTCTCTCCGGTCAGGTCTACGAGCAGCACCACCGCGTCGGCGCCCCGCCTCCAGGCCGCCACCTTCGACGCCACGGCAGCGAGGGGGTCCGTCACGGACAGGTGTCCCAGGCCTGCGGACCGGAGGAACTTGGCGCATCCGGGCGGCGTCACAGCGGTGACGAGGACCTTCAGACCTCCGGCCTCGACCACCGTGTGGTCGTCGAACGTAGGTTGATGGGGGGCGCTCGAATAGACCAGGTTGGCGGAGAGGAAGGCGATGCCTCCCGGCGCCCGGCTCCGGTAGGCCTGGACAGCCTCGAACCGGGATATCTCCGCGCAGCCAACCGCGGTGGCCTTCAGTCCCAGGCGCTCCAGGACGAGGGCTAGGTCCGCGCCCCTGGTCTTGAGGCCGATGTCGCCGAAGACCCCGCCGCGCGCCACGCCGATCAAGGGGCCGGCCTTGGACTCGCTCTCGAGGGCCGTCGCCATCCTCCCCAGGCCCCCATAGGGCTTGGCCGCCAGGAACACGCGGACCTCGGCGCCCTCCCAGTCGAGCCTGTAGGCCGCGGCCAAAGCCGGGCTCCAGGGCAGGCCGGGGTCGAAGCTGGTGGACGCCGAGGTCCGCCCGGAGGCATCCCTCGTGATGGAGAGCATCACCCGGCTCGAGGAGAAGCTCACGCTCCAGGGGCTGCGGTAGGTCTCGGGGTCCCGGGACGCCGTGAGGAGCTTGTCGACGAGCGAGGGGATGGGCGGGACCACGAACGCCGTCTCCCCGGTCGAATCGAGCCTGGCCGCCAGGGCCACCGCCTGACCCGGCTCGGCCGGGAACGGGAAACGGTAGTCCTTGCCGCTGTGCTCGCAGGGGAACATGTCGGTATCGAGGAGCGTCGCGGCCGGGCCCTTCTCCTTCAGGGCGCGCTCCAGGGAGAGGTCGATCGTGGTGGAGAAGTGGTGCAGGGCCGGCTCGATGAGGACGAGGCGGACGGTAGAGGAAGGCGCGGTGGAGGAGGACACTGCGATGGCGGAGGACAGCGCGGTCTCGGACGAGGCCTGCTGGGCGTTTAAGCCCGTGGACAGGAGCGCGGCCAGGAAGAAGGCGCCAGGCACCTAGATGTAGAAGTCCCTGACCCAGCGGTGCTTGGCGAGGGCCTGGAGCTCGCGGAGGTCGAAGTAGCGGCCGTCGGCGGCCAGGACGTTCTGGGCGACGTGCGCCGGCCGGCGCATGCCCGGGATGACGGTGGAGACCGCCTCGAAGCTCAAGGCGAACTTGAGGGCCGCGACCGGGAGCGTTGGCGCCTTGGGCCCGAGGGCGCTTTCGCCGAGCGCCGCGACCCTGCGGCAGGCTTCGGCGAGCCGGTCTCCTCCGAAGTAGTGGCCCCGGAAGTCGCCCGGCTCAAAGCGCGTCGACGGGGTGAGCATCCCGGTCAGGCTTCCTTCGTCGAAGGGGCAGCGCGCCACCACGCCGACATCCATCTTGCGGCACAGGGGGAGGAGGCTCTCGGCGGCCCGCTGGTCGAACAGGTTGAAGAGCGCCTGGACCGAATCCGCGAAGCCGCCGCGCACGACCTCGAGGGCCGTGTCCGGGTCGTCTTCGTTGGTGGAGACGCCGATGCACCGGATCTTGCCGGCTTTCTTCAGGCCGGCGACTGCGGCCGCCGTCTCCGGCCACTGGGGGTCTTGGAGCCACTTGTCCTGCCAGACATGGAACTGCTGGAGGTCGATGCGGTCCCGCCGCAGGTGGCGCAGCGACCGTTCCGTGCAGGACACGATCCAATCGGGCGGGAAGGCCCTGGCCAGGGACATCCAGGGCCTTGCCGGCCACTCCCAGTTCTTCGGCGGGATCTTGGTCGCCACGGTCGCAGTCCCTCCCGTCTCCTTCAAGGCCTTGCCGATGAGTTCCTCGGAGTGGCCGTCGCCGTAGGCCAGCGCCGTATCGAAGAAATCGATGCCCGCGTCGAGCGCCGCGGCCAGGGCCTTGAGGGACTCTGCGTCGTCGGTGCGGCCCCAGAGGGCCTTGCCGATGCCCCAGCCGCCGAACCCGACCTCGGAGACTTTGAACCCGGTGCGGCCCAGGGAGCGGCGGCGCATCTTGCCTGAGGCGCGTCGTTTGGTGGAAGCCATGCGGACAATCTAGCAAAAAAATGCCGCCGTTACCGGTAGATCTCCCGCCGGTGGCCGACCCTCAGAACGACGATGCCCCGCCCATGCAGGTCGAAAACGACGCGATAGTCGCCGAACCTGCACCGATACTGGCCGATCTTCGAGTTGACCAGCTTCTGGGAGAGACCCAGCGGGTCTAAGCGCAGGGCCTCGAGCCTTCGGGCCAGACGCTTCCTCGCGACCGGATCAAGGCAATCGACATCCCTGAGCGCCCTGCGCGTGTAGAGAAGTTCGTATCGCTGGGGGGAGGTCACAGGTCGCCGAACACCTGCGCATGGCTGAAGACACGGCCGTTCTTGTAGTCTTCGCGCGCCTCGCGGACGCTCTTGACGTATTCGGGGCTGGCCGCGGCCAGAAGGTCCTCGAGAAAATCGATGTCCATGATGGCGGAAACGGGCTTGTTCTTCCTCGTGATAAGAAGCAGTTTCTTGGACCCGATGACGGCCTTCAGGGCGTCGGAGAGATGGTTGCGCAGAGTCGTCGCCGCGATGAGCCGGTAGGTCATGTCATCCTCATTTTATACATTCATAGTGTACATCGCATGTGTCATTCCGTCAAGGGGCCGGGGGCCGGTCACTGGGTCACGAGGACTCTCAGGCCAATCTGCTCCAAGACCGCGGCCACGGCTTCGCAGCGTTCCCTCGGGCCGGCGTAGACCGCGGCCGACCCCTTGGTGTGGACCTCCCAGGAGATGCGGCGGGCCCATGCCGTTATTATAACAGATGGAGCGGATGCGGAAAAGGCCATGAGCTCGTCGAACACGGCAATCATCAATTATTGGTGTCAGGCACAACAACGACTTGTCCCGTCGAACAATCACATATTTAAGTTAGGCACTTGACCATGAAAAAGGACCTATGCTAGAATAGGTCCCGTGACCCTGGCAGGTGTCGGGTTTCCGGGGCAGACTAGATAGGATCATGTACCGCCTGGCGCGCCGCGCTCGTCGGCTGGCCTCTCGGGTTTTGTCGGTGTCGGTGGCCCTGAGCCTGCTCTCCCCCTCATCCTTAGTCTGCTCCGCGCTTGCCGCGCAGGTCGTCCAGGCCCCCCCTGCCGCCCACACCTTTCCTGATGGCGCAGGGGACGCTCGGCCTCCGGCCTCGACCGCGCCCCGGCCCCCCGTCGCTCCTGCGCCTTTGGCGCAGGTCCCGCCGGTCGCCTTGGAGCTCCTGGAAGAGCTCGATGGGTTACTCGCTCGTGATGCCCGGCCCCAGGTCAAGACCCTGCTCGCCAAGGCCTGGGAGCTGCAGCAGGCCTGCGGCGGCAACAAGGCGGTGGACTATTGGGTCGAGGGCATCCTGGCGGGGCCTTTGGCCGGGCTCCCCGGCGACTCGGTCCCGTCCAAAGACACGCTCCAGCCCGCGCGCGAGAGCCTCCCGGTCCTCAGGGGGATGATCCGCAAGGGGATCTCCAACTCGCGCGCCTCTCTCGAAGGCTTTGCGCCCGCGGTCGCGCCCAACCCGGGCATGCGCGTCGCGCAGAGCCGCATCAAGAACCTGCTTTCGACCATCGCCCCGGCGGCTCCGCCCCAGGACGCGGTGCTTGCGAACCCTGGGTCTGGGACGACGGCCTCCGGATTGGCCCCGTCGCCCAAGGCCCCCCTCCCTTCCGAGACCGAGCTCATGGACGAGGTCAAGAGGGCCCGCGAGGAGCTCGCGGCGGCCGAGAGGCTCTCGCAGAGGACGGACCTCTCGGACCCGGTGGCCAAGGAGCGGGCCGAGGAATTGCGCGCCTTGGGCGAGCTCCTCAGGGGCTACGAGGGGATGCTCGGCGGCGACGGCGACACGCCCGCGGGCCTCAGGGAATCGGGGGAGCTGCGCCAGGCCGCGCTCTCGGCCCTGCGCCGGCTGATGAAGGACTTCTCCGACCCCAAGCCTTCGGTCTTGGACCCCGCGCCCAAGCGCCCGATGACGGAGGCTGAGAAGAAGATCGCGGCCGCCCTCGACGCCGTGGACAAGGCGAAGTCCCAGGCCCAGGAGGAGCTCGGGACGCGCGACGCGACCGCGGGCGCTTTGGCCGTGGCGGACAAGGTCCGCTCCGGGGCCCTCCGGGACCGCCGGTCCGGCAAGGAGATGCTCGAGTTCCGCAAGAACTTCGCGAGGCTGGCCATGGTCATGGACTTGAGCTACAGCCTCAACATCCTGAACTCAGCGGACCAGGCCCTCACCGGGATGCTCGACCTCATCGACAAGAAGATCGGGAAGATCGACTCCCAGCGCAAGAAGAACGACCAGTCCGGGGCGGCATCCGAGGAACAGCGCAAGAAGAAGGAGGAGTGGCTTAAGGACCAGGACGCGACCATCGCCGAGGACAAGAAGAACATCGACGATTTCTCGAGCCTGGCGAGGAAGATCGCCCGCTACGTCCTGCGCATGGACGAGGCCAAGACCTCGTTCCCCGCCCTGCTCTCCCTCATCGACGCCCGGGACAAGGGCCAGAGCGCTTCGGCGAAGGAGGAATACGCCCGGCGCCTGGCGCTCCTGCCGGAAGTCCAGCGCAAGCTGGCCAGAGGCTCCGGTTCCACCGGGGACGAAATCGACATCTCCCTCGACTACCTCAAAGGTCAGTCCGCGGACGTGGCGGGGTATCTGGACAAGCTCAAGGACGCCGTCCGCCAGATCGACGAGGCGCCCATCGAGTTCGCGGGCGTCATGGTCGTGCTGGTCCCGGGCATCCCCTCCACGAATGTTCGCTCCCCGTCCCCCAGCCAGGTCATCGCGCTCCTCAACGATCGCAAGAATTACTGGCAGGACATGCTCGACGACCATCTGGAGATCCTGCAGACGGTCGAGGACTACCAGAACCCCGGCAACCAGAAGCGCGTGATCGACGACTTCGGCGACTCGGTCCCGGAGTCCCTCGTGGTGTGGCAGGCCGAGGAGCGCGCCAAAGGGGACCGCGCCCGCGCCCTACTCTCAGAACTGGCTGCCGAGGCGGACGAGATCGCCCATCGCATGGCGGCCCAAGGCGCCAGCCTCCCGACGCTCTCCGGCAGGTCTCCCTCGGAGCTGCGCTCCATCCTCGAGTCGTACGCGGACCAGTTCATGGGCGTCGAGTTCCCCGACACCGAGGAGGGCTTCATCCTCAAGGTGGACAAGCTGGCGCTGGCCGGCATCGTCGTCTACATGGCGGACGCGCTCGCCATCGCCCTCGTAGCCGACGGCAAGGTCAACTTCCTCCAGAAGGCGATCTCCGACATCCTGCCCAAAGCCAAGGCGAGGTTCCAGGACTCCACGAACGCCATCCGCGCCGTGATCCAGGACGTGGACATGGACGTCGCCTTCGTCAACGCGGGCTTCCCACCCTCCCAGTTCTCCGCCCTCATCGCGCGGAAGCGCTCTCTCGTGGGCACGACCTTGAAGGGCATGCTCGGGCGCATGCAGGTCTTCCTGGACCAGGTCGTCATCCCGTTCTGGAACGAGCGCATCCAAGCCTCGGACCCCAACAACGAGGGCGACTCTTACGCCCTGCTCTATAAGGAAAGGGCCAAGCTCTACGACCGGATCAAGAAGGCGCAGGACGTCACCGTGCCGTGGGCCGTGGCGAGCGACGGGGCGAAGGAGGGCAACGTCGCGCAGGCCAGGGAGAAGATCGGCAGGCTCAAGGAGAAGTTCGGCGAGTACGTCACCCTGGTGGCGGACCTCAAGGACCAGGTGCGCCGCCGCCAGGATCCCAACCTCGCCGAGACCGAGGAGGTCTACGGCGAGCAGGCTCCCTACTCCTTCATCGTCCGCATCCGCAAGTACCAGGCTGAGAAGGCGGCCAAGGCCGCGGAGCTCAACACCCGGGCCGGCGAGATCAACGGGATCCTCAGGCAGATGGATTCGCTTTCCGGCAACGCGCACAATCTCGCTTCCCGATTCAGCCTGCCCACGGGCCTCTCCGCCACCGACCCCGAGACCGCCAAGAAGCTCAGGAAGATGGCCGACGACCGCGTCCTGCAGACCATGGCGGACGCCATCAAGAAGATCGCCCAGGACGCCCAGGCCGCGGCGGGCGACACGGACATCGGCGTGGGCGGCTCGGACGGGACCGTGCCCACCGGCGCCCAGCCGCCGGTCGACATCAACAATCAGCTCAAACTCGCGCTCTTCGGCCTCGAGGTCTGCAAGAGGCTGGTGCCGACGCAGAACTTCGACGGGACCTCCTACGCCGAGTCCCTGGCCCGCTTCCTCTTCGCGGACGCCCTGGTCTTGACCGCGCAGCGGTACCTCGACGAGCGCATCCCGGTGTTCGCTCCCTTCCTGGACAAGGCCGGGAGCGCCTTGAACGAGCTCTTCGCGGACTTCGACGCGGACCTCTCCTGGGTGGGCGGCGACCTCTCCAACGGCAAGGCCGTCCTGGACCGCAAGGTCCCGCTCTATGTCAAGATCCGCGACATCGCGACCGCGGGGGCCGAGCTCTTCGGGCTCAAGATCGGCTGGGACAACGAGGCCTACGACACCATCAACACGGCCATCATGTACTACGACACCATGGGCGAGGTGTACGAGTACGGCAACGAGGCCCTGGACAAGGACCTCGATGCCGCCAAGAAGATGCGGGACGCCGTCTCCCAGCAGCGGGAGGACATCCGCAAGCAGAGGGCCACGGTCGTCAACTGGCTCTCCCAGCTCAACTCCCCGGAGGAGAGCGCCTTGAACCGGGTGGCCCAGAACATCTCGGCCGTCCAGGAGAAGACTAGGGTCCTGGTGGAGACGAACTTCGACTACCACAAGGCCGAGGACGCCTATAAGGAAGCCAACAAGAAACTGACCGAGACCCTGGCCGTCCTCTCCCGGGAGCAGACGGCGCTCTACCAGCTCCTCGAGGCCGCCGGCGACGTCTCGAACCTGCATCCGGACCTGGCCCCGAGGGTCGCGGAGGTCGTGCGGCAGGGGACCTCGTGGCTGGCGGCGGGTCCGGGCGGGCCCCAGACCATCATCATCCCGAGATCGGGCTTCTCGGGCTTCCTCGATGCTCTCTTCTCCTCCTTCCAGCCCGAGTCCTCCGCGCGCGACATCGTGGCCCTGCGCGAGGAGATCCTCAAGAACCCCATGGCCCTGGCCCAGCTCCTGCCGAACTCCAAGATGGTCCAGCTCGGGGAAGGCGCCAACGGCTTCTACCTGGTCTACCAGACCGAGTTCTCCACGCCCGGGGGCCTCGAGACCACCAGCCAGGTCACCTTCGGGAACGTCCTGAGGCTCTGGAACTCCAACGTCAGCGTCTCGGGCCACCGGTTCGCGAGTCCCCCCTCGGACATGAACGCCCCCTTCGGGGACCAGGGCATCAGCGTCCAGATCGAGTCCCTGGACGGCAAGAACTACGTCAACTACCTCGACATCACCTTCCACAAGTTCATCCAGGACATCCCGGGCGACCTCACCGTGGCCGGCCAGGCCCGGGAGGCGCGCATGATGATCTTCGACGATTTCGCCCTGGTCATGGCCAACAACAAGCTCTACTTCGGGGCGGCCGGGTTCGCCGACTTCGCCCTGTCCAACGCCTCGGAAAGGCCCTACTACTACGGGGGCAGCTTCAAGGCCTCCATGAAGTTCACGGAGGTCATCAGCCTCAACGCCGAGGAGCAGCTCCTCTTCGCCAAGGACCCGAGGTCGTTCTTCCAGACCGTCAACCTCGACTTCACCAAGCTCGACCAGGACCTGGACCACGACTTCGTCATCTCCGGAGAGGGCGAGGAGAAGGACTACCGCAAGGACAAGATCGGCGTCGGCATCGACCTGGCGCAGGCCCTCAAGGACAAGAACACCTTCAAGCTCGACCTCTACTTCGCGCGGGTGTCGGGCACCGACGACTACGACCAGAGCCTCTTCGGGGCGACGGTCCTCAAAGGCTTCGACGTGGGCATCGGCACCGTGACCGTGGGCGGCGGGGCCGAGCTCGGCACGCGGTACAACACCTACTCGGGGCGCCTGAGCTTCGCGATGCCGAACAACGGCCTGGTCTTCACCGCCTCGGGCAAGATCATCGGCGACGCCGATACTTATTTCGCCGAGCTTCGCAAGAAGCTCGGCGACAACTCTGAAGTTTTCCTCTCCTATGGTTCCAAGTATATCGGCTTGAATCACCGCCTCACCATCGGGATGAACAGCACCTTCACCCTCGGCGAGCTCTGGAGAGCGGCCACCCAGGACGCGGCCGACGCCTTAAGCGGCTCCGAGACCTTGGCCGGGTTCAACGGCCGCTTGGAGGAGTTCTTCCAGAAGGACGACCCCGACAACCCGGTCTTGAGCGAGCTCAAGAGGGTCTTCGACTCGGACGTGGGCAAGAAGCTCCTCACCCTCGACATCGGCCGGCTCTCGAAGGACCTCGCGGAACTCCGTAAGGCCGGCGCCATCCTGGACAATACTAGGGTGAGCGCCATGATCGGCTTCGTCACGAACCCGGCCTCGAACGACACGGCCGAGCGGGCCGCGACCGGGGGCTTCCAGGTCGGGACGCGCATGGAGTACTCCATGACCAAGTCCCAGCGCGCCCTCATCGAAGGTAAGATCGCCTCCATCTACTCCGAGGCGGTCAAGCTCCAGATCCGGCTCCTCGATCTGGCCAAGGCCTGGCAGCTGGCCCTGACCGACATGGTCCAGACGCGCTGGGAGGCGGCCTTGGCCCTGCACATGATGGAGCTCGCGCCCGACGCAAGCCTCAAGGCCGAGGCCAGGACCCTCTTCATCGACGCCCAGGCCAGGCACCGGCAGGCGGCCCTGCGCTACAACGCCCTGACCGGGCGCGGCCCCGACGACACCGTGTTCTTCGACTTAAACCCCCAGGACCTCGACCGGATGCTGGGGGTCCTGGAGAAGGCCCTGGCCAACCCCGCCAGGCTCTCGGCCCTGGTGGAGTCCCTCCGGGGGATCAAGCTCCCCGAGGAGTCCTTCAACCTGATGGACTGGATCCCCTGGATCGAGAAGCTCACCTTCTACGTCGGGGTCCAACTTCAAGACATGCTCTCGAGCCAGATCCTGGGCGCCGGGGTGTCGGTGCGCCTGCCGATCTACGACCCGGGCGCCAAGGGGGCGGAACGCGCCCTCCTGCTCACGAACGACGCCATCATCCACGAGATGGCCCAGGCCCTGCGCAACGCGAGCCTGCGCGCCCAGAACGAGAAGCTCGAGGCCCAGGCCTACGACGGCCAACTCGAGCGTCTCTCCGGCCAGGGCCCGGCCCTGGCCCAGGCGGTCTGGGACGCCATCCGAGCCTACCGCAACGGCCTCATCGAGCAAGGCGAGCTCTGGGAGACGGTCCGGCGCTGGCGGTGGTCGCTGACCACGCTCATGGCGGCCAGGACCCAGTCGTCCATGAAGAGCGGCTGGGCGGTCATGGACTTCTCCCTGGCCAAGGGCGGCGAGATCCCGGCCGTGGGCTGGCGCGGCGCCATGGCCCAGCCCGCGACCTTGGGCCAAGGGATCGAGCTCGCGCGGAAGAACTCGCTGAGCGTTGAGGCCCTGGCGCTGCGCTCCCAGGCGGCCAAGGAGCTCCTCGAGGCCGCCTCCGGCCGGTTCGCCAAGGTGTCGGTGGACTTGAACGTCGGGGTCAACATCACCGCGGCGGGCGTGGCCTGGATACCCGCCTTCGGCATCACGGGCCTGGGCATCTTCCCGATCTTCAACGTGGACCTGAGGCCCGACGAGCTCGAGGCCCTTTCCAAGAAGCGCCTTGAGAGCGAGGCCGGCCTATTCACAAGGCTCGGTTCCAAGGTCTCCGGCGACATCGCGCTCCAGCTTTTCGAAGCGTACGCCGCCTACAAGAGCCTCGACGAGATGGTGGGGATCTACGAGCGGGAGCTCATCCCCGAGCTCGACTCCGGCTCGGGGACCGCGGGCGCCTTCGCCTTGGACAAGGCGCTCTCCGAACTCTTCGAGCTCAAGGGCAGGCGCAAGCAGGCCCTGAGCGTCATCAACTATCTCATGGGCCGGCCGCTCGGCATGCGGCTGGAGATGGGCGAGGATATCGAGTCCTCCCTGGCCAAGCTCGGCTCGGTCTTTTCCCAGGACCCTCCGGTCGCGGCGGCCTTGGACGTCCTGCGCTCACGCCTTGCCGTCGCGCGGGCGTCGGAAACCATCGTGGACAAGAACCTCAAGGTCCAGAACATCCGCTTCGAGCCCATCTCCCTCATCGGGCGCTCCCTGGGCCGCCTCATCAACGCCTTGAGCGGCGAGGGCTTGGCCTCGCCCGAGGCCCTGGCCCTGGCCCGCTACCAGACCCTCTCAACCGAGGCGGACCTCGCCGCCTTCGAGCGCGGGCTCTCGGCCGCGCGCGCGAAGGTCGCCACCGAGCTCGGCCGCGTCGAGCGCCGGATGGCCGAGCTGCAGGGCCAAAGCTCCCCGCGCAGCCGCGCGGAGGTCGCGGCCTTGAAGAGCCGGCTCTACAGCCTCAAGGCCATGGCGCTCTTCTACGGCGTCAAAGGCGCGGACGTCCCGCAAGGCGGGACGGAGCTCCCGTCGACCTACGCGGATCTCGCGTCCAGGCTCTCGGACGCCTACGGCCGCGAGGCCTTCACCCAGTACGAGTTCTCCCCCTCCCGCGCCACGCCGGCCGAGCTCCCGCTCGAGGCGCAGGGCAACCTGCGGTACTACTACCTCAGACAGTCGCTCGCCAAAGCCCCCATCGGGCAGCATCTCATCGAGGGCTGGGTCGAGATACGCTTGAGGTCCGCTTCGACCCCGCCCGAGGCCCTCATCGCCCTGGCCAACCTCCAGAAGGAGCGCGCCGACCAGCTCTACCAGGCCGAGCAGTCCGCGGCCCGGGCCAAGGCCGAGATCCTGCTCTCCAGGCTCAAGCTCTACAAGGGGCTCCTAGCCGGCGGCCTCACGGGACCCCGGGGTACGGACGGGTCGGACGGCGTCCGCGAGCGTCTGAGCCGCGACTTCGGCGACCTGGCCGCGCACCTGGGCCTGGGACCGAAGGTCACCCTCGAGGCTGTGCTCGCGCTCCTCCCTGAGGACGGCGTGAACGGCGCCGAGGAGGCCGCGCGCCGCTACGTTTCGGAGGTCGCGTCCCTCGACCTCGAGCACCTCAAGCGCACCCTCTTCAGGCAGGGCCTGCCCGGGAGCCTGCGCGGGTCTGCCGACCCGCTCCTTCAGCTCAAGGCGAACCTCATCGCTGAGAAGATGAGCTACAAGGGATTCACCCCGGTCGTGACCTTCGGGCTCTTCCGCGGGAACTGGGTCGGAGGGTTCATCCTAGAGGCGCCCAATCCCGACCAGATACAGAAGGGGCTCGAGAACATCCTGACGGAGGCTCTCAAGCACGAGCTCGAGTCCCAGGACCGCCTGCGCACCCTGGGGCTCAAGCTCCACCAGCTCATGGCGTCGGTCGCGGACAAGGTGAGGCTCATCGACGCGGAGCGCGAGAGGCTCTTCCTCGCGCGCAGGAACCTCTCCGGGATGATCGAGCGCCGGGCGCTTGGCATGGCCTCGGAGAAAGACGTCCTCGCCGCCGCGGCGGAGGCGACCCGCACGCACGAGGACTTCGTCGAGACCATCGCGGCCCTCCAGATGGATTTCGCGGTCCTGGTGACCGAGCTCGAGGCCTTGGGCCTCGGAGACCGCGGCGCGAGGCCCCCGAGGCTCCTGCCGCCTGACGACTCGGCCCAGGTGCTCGAGCGCACGGCCATGGAGAAGCTGATGAGCTTCGTGTCCCAGCGGCTGCTGGACGAGGATTTCGAGAAGAGGCTCGACGAGTTGCTCACAGGCGTCCCGGAAAGGCTTAAGGAAGAGCTTAAGAAGAATGTACATGAACATCGAACTGCAAGGCAGTTCGATGTTCATGTAAGATATGACGACTTCACGGCCGCCGAGAAGCTCGAGCTCCTCACCAAGGTGGACGTCCAGGGCCGGCGCGAGAAGGTCGAGAAGGCCTTCCAGAATATCCTCGACGAGCTGGCCCGGGGCCAGGGTTCCTCTTGGCAGAAGGTCATGCAGTTCCTTGGCTCCGATCTCGAGCGCCAGGAGGCTTCCGCCGCCGTGGATGTCCGCGACGGCGCGCAGATGCGGGAGGTCCTGACGGAGACCTTCTGGAGCGTGCTGCCGGCGCCGCCCAAGATCGATGATCTCTACCGGGACTTGAGCGTCCTCTCCCGCGGCGTGGACGCTGCCCGGATCAAGGCCCTGGAGATGTACCTGGCCGGAGCCCTGCGTCCCGAGGACTACGTGACCAGGGACGCGGCCTTGGACGACTACGTGGGCGCGCTCGTGGCCTACGACGAGGCGGTCCTCAAGGCCTTCGCGTCGGGCGACGTGGCGGCCAGCCCGCAATGGGCGAAGGCTCTGGACAGCATCTTCAGCCTCAAGCGCAGCTCCGAGCGCCGGCGCGACTACCTGCGCTACGGCCGGGGGATACTGACCATCGACGCCGCGATAGGACTCGCGGAGGGGCGGCTGCTGGCCCTGCGCGCCAACCCGGACGACCCTCGCGAGATCGCGCCGGCCGCGGAGAGCCTGTCCTTCCTGAAGGCCATGCGCGGGCGCTGGATCTCCAAGCCCTCCTCCATCGACTCCCTCTACTACCTGGCGCCGGCCGCCAACGCCTGTCCAGAGGGCGGTCGGTGCGGCGCCCTGCCGGGAACCGAACTCGCCGCGCCGGCCAGTCAGAAGGACCCCTGGGCCGCCGAGACGACATTGAGGTACCTCACGGAGAAGGAAGTCCAGGCCCCGAAGTACGCCAAGCGCCTGGTCGAGGTCGAGGGCCGCAGGTTCCTCCTGCCGCCGGGCAACCTGCGGGGCATCGCCGCGGATGGCTCCGTGTTGCGGATGACCCTGTCGGAGGTCCTCAAGGCCGGCGGCCGCGAGCTCGTGGCTGGCGCGGACGTCCAATACGACCGGCTCAAGGAAGCCGAGAAGAAGGCCACGGCCATCAAGCGCCAGCGCCAGATCGACGCCGGTCTGGCCGACGCGGAGCTGGCCTTGACCAAGGACGCCTACGAGGGGCTCGGCCGGTTCACGGGCAGCATCAGCCTGGAGGCCCTGCGCAGGCTCGAGCGCGAGGGCCGGGTCTATTACTTCAACGCGACCCCTGATGGCGGCGGCCGCAGGACCTTCCTGCATCCCCTCGCGGCTCTCAGCAAGAGCCCTTCCGACCTCGTCATCATGGTGCAGGTCTGGGGGCAGAACCTTCCCGCCGACAAGTTCGCCTCCCTCGAGGACATGCAGTCCTCGGATTGGAAGGGGGCCTTCGAGAAGGTGGAGTTCGGCGCGCTCGGCGTCCAGGCCCTCATCAAGGAGGCCAAGGAAGCCGAGACCGCGGCCCGCAGGAGCGGCTGGCTCTCGCTCAAGCTCGAGGGATACGGCTTCGCCCTTCAGGGCGAAGCCGTCGTAGACGTTTTCACGAGCGAAGAGGAGTACAGGAAAGCCTTGGAGAAGGCGGCTGATCCGAAGGAACCGTCGAACAAGTGGAGTTTCCACAAGGTCTCCGACCTGAGCCTAGGCTTGGACGACCAGGACAGAGTCGTCCAAGCCAAGGGGATGGGTTTCGACGTCAAGATGGGCGAGTCATCCGCGACGAGCTGGATTTCTCAGGAGCTGCTGGCTCTCGTCGCGGATTCCTCGGGCAAGGTGCTCAAGGCCTATACCTCCCAGGACCAGCTGGAGAAGGACGCCGCGTCCTGGAAGCTGGAGGACATGACGGGCGAGGTCTACGAGCGTACGGACAGGAGCATCTCGCCGACGCACCGCTTGAAGCGCTATGTCGACCCGTCATCCGGCCAGTCGGTCGCGCTGGGTCGGTCCATCCTGCAGCGCAGGCTCGACGAGGCCAAGGACGAGCAGGGCGACGTCGGCCGGTGGGCGTACATGCCCTACAATTGGGGCAACATCCTGCTGGAACTCCCGCGCGGCATCGTGAAGGTGCCGGTGGAGATGATCACGGGCCGGGACCCCAACCAGGAAGGCTACATCGGCCGGGTCTACATGTACCAGACCGAGGGCGGGGCCACCCAGCGCTACGGCGTGGTGGGCACGGTCCTGCGCGTCATCGACATCTTCGAGCTCCTGCCCGACCCGGTGGAGCGCTACATGGACCCGAGCCAGTTCCCCGAGCGCGTGGACAACAACGGCCCGCTCCTGCCCGGGGAATGGGAGCACGAGAAGAAGCCCCGCACCACGGACGGCTCGGCTGACGTCCACTTCGGCAAAGGCTTCATCGGCCGGGAGATCCGCTGGGCCACCGAGGACCAGCGCGACTCGCGCGGCCGCATCCTGTCCTCGTTCGCGGGCGGGGTGCGCCGCAGCTTCGTCGAGGACGTCCGCGGCCGCGGCCGCGACTACCAGGGCGGCCTCTACACGGATTCCAGGGTGGACAACCTCCAAGGCATGATCCCGGCCGAGGAAGTCCTGCGCCGCGTGGGCCCCAACACCGACTCGACCGGCCGCGCCAAGGTCGACGCCCGGCCCGACCACATCGCGGTTGAGCGCGTGAGGGCGGAGATCGAGATCCGCCTCGGCGCCGCCCAGCACCAGCAGCGCCGGCAGATCTACGAGGCCTACCTGAAACTCATCGAGTCCAGGGCCCAGGCCCTGGCCGCCTCAGGAGACGCGGAGGGCGCCAAGGCCGCGCTCAAGACCGGAGACCTGGTGCGCCGCAGCATGGAAGCCGCGCTGAAGACCGCCGCTCCCGCGGACGGCTCGCCCGTGCCGATGCCGCCCGGCCTGCCCGACCTGTGACCTGCGCTTCCAGTTATTGGAGGCGCAGGTCGCCTTGGATAGCCGGTGACGCGGCATCCTGCCTGGTCCTCCTTGCGTGGCTGTCCTCGGCGATGAGTCGGGGAGAGAGTACAAAAGGCAGGACCAGGCATTCTTTTCCCGAGCGTATACATAGTGTGGCCGGACACACTATGTATACGCAACCGACGGCCGTCCCATTCCCGTCAATCACTGTGAGATACCCCGCCCCTCGGGGCGGGGAGGGATAGCATCCTCTCCGCGTGTTTCGCGGACCTGCTCGATGCGTCAGCATCGCTACCTCTTCAAAGCCCCGGGCCTTGGCCCGGGGTTCTTTACTATCCCTTCCAAATAAGACAGCTCAGCCGCGCATCACCGCGAGGAACGCGGACAACGCGTCGGCCAGGGGTCTCTGCTTCTCGCGCTTGATCGGACGCAGCCAGCCGCGCAGGACCGCCTCCTCCACGATGGCCTTGGTCGCCCCCCCGTAGTGGAAGGGCCGCGCGGTCACACGGAACGACTCCAGGAGGAACTCCAGGCTCTTCACGACCCTGGGGTCCTTGGCGTAGGCGGCGTCCGCGGCCCAGAACAGGATGTAGGTCCTGCCCCGGCCGGGGACCGCGAAGACCTCGATGGCCGCGTCGCCGGTGGCGCTGGCGAGCCTCATCGTCCCCGTGATCCGCAGGGCGGTGATGTTGTCCACTGAGACCAGGCTGGAGGTCCTCGGCTGCATGGATGCCACGGCGGGGTCGGTCCTCACCGCCTTCCAGAAGTCGTTCGTCTGGAGCCTGCGGGTCGACCGCGTGAGCACCGGGATCTGGGTCGGCGCCACGAGCACCATGAACACGGGCCGCATGTGGCCGACCGCGACGCCGCTCGTCATCCTGAGCGCCATGACGGTCATGCCGATGTGCCCCGCCGGCGGGCCGAACGTGGAATCGCCGCTCGCGCAGTCGGACGGCCGGTCGGCGCCCCTGGCGAGGGCCCAGGAGGGCAGGGTGGACACCGCGAAACGGCAGGCCTGGTGCTGGAAGGCGCCAGGGGGCCTCGGGAGCCCGCCGGTCGGGTAGAAGAGCCACCACCAGGTGAAGATGACGAAGGCCGCGACGATGGCCGGGTAGAGCAGCGAGATCTTCTTCTTGGGCTCGGGCGCTTCGGGCTCGAGGTGGATATTCCAATCGGCGAAGACGGTCGAGCACTTGGGGCATTCCACGCTGGCGTCGGGCACCTTGATATGGCAGTTGGGGCAGTACATCAGAGTTCCGCGGTCTGGTGCATGGAGGGGACCACGGCCTGCCATCGCCGCTGGTTGCGCAGCTTCTGGGCGAAGTCCTCGGCCGCGGAGTTCTCGCCGTGGACCACGAAGACGGTCTTGGGAGGCCGGCTGATGCCCGAGGTCCAGGTCAGCAGGTCCTGGTAGTCCGCGTGCCCTGAGAAGCCGCCGAGGTCCACGACCTCGGCTCGGACCGGCACCAGGGCGCCGTGGATGCGGACGGTCTTCTCGCCCTCGATGAGCCTGCGGCCCCGGGTCCCCTCTGCTTGGAACCCCGCGAAGGCGACGACCGTGCTGGAGAGCGGCAGGAGGTTCTGGGCATGGTGGAGCACCCTCCCGCCCGACATCATCCCCGATGACGAGACGATGACCGCCGGGCCCGCGAGCTCGGAGAGCTGGCGGGATTCCTGCTGCGACTTATGGAGCTTGACGTTCGGGCTCGCGATTGAGCCCCCTCCCTGGATGGCGTCGAGCTTGACCTGCCGGCCGGCGAGGTACCTGAGATAGATGGCGGTCGTCTCGAAGGCCATGGGGCTGTCGAGGTGGATCGGGAGCGCCGGGATCCTGCGGAGGTTCTGGAGCTCCTTGAGGATGAAGAGGATCTGCTGCGAGCGGCCCACCGCGAAGGCCGGGATGAGGAGGATGCCGCGCGTAGCCAGGACCTTGCGGACCACGGCCTCAAGCTCGTCGTGGGGGTGCTCGCCGGAATGCAGCCTGCTGCCGTAGGTCGACTCGATGAGGAGGTAGTCGCAATCCGGCGGGGGATCCGGGTCCGGCGTGAGCGGCGCGTCGTAGCGGCCCACGTCCCCGCTGAAGAGCACCTTCACGGTCCGGTCCTGGTCTTGGACGGTCACCTCGGCCATTGCCGAACCCAGGATGTGCCCCGCGTCGAACAGGCGCACCGTGAAGCGCCGGCCCGCCTGGAAGGGGGCGCCGTAGGCGACGGGAGCCAGGCGCCGGACCGCGGACTGCGCGTCGGCCTGGCTGAAGAGCGGGAGAGCGGGCTCATGCCGGGTGAGCCCCGCCTTGTTGAAGAACGCCGCGTCTTCCTCCTGGAGCTTGGCGGTGTCGGCGAGCACGATGGGGAGGATCTCGGCCGTGGGCTGGGAGCAGAAGACCGGGCCTGCGAAGCCCTGGCGCACGATGCGCGGCAGGAATCCACAGTGGTCGATGTGGCAGTGGGTGAGGACCACGGCCCCCAGGCCCGTGGTTGAAAAAGGGGTGGGCTCCCAGTTCTTGAGCCTCAGCTCCTTCAAGCCCTGGAACATGCCGCAGTCAATCAGCAGCGTCTCCCCCCCGCACTCGAGGAGGTACTTCGAGCCGGTGACCGTCCGCGCGCCTCCGTGGAAGCCCAGGGTGATCATCGTAAAGCAAGTATAATATATCTGGACATCGCGCCGGCTTCATGCGCACCGACATAGCGAAGATTTTCTCATCGCAGGGCCCTTTGGCGGCCCTCGACCCCGCCTATGAAGAGCGTCCCCAGCAGGTCGCCATGGCCGAGGCCGTGGCCGAGGCCCTGGGCGCCGGAAGGCGCCTGGCCGTCGAGGCCGGGACCGGGGTGGGCAAGTCCCTGGCGTACCTCCTGCCCGGCGCCTTGTGGACTCTGGCGGAAGACCGCCGGCTCATGGTCTCGACCTACACCCGGGCTCTCCAGGAGCAGCTCATGCACCGGGACCTGCCCATGGCGGCGGCCGTGCTGCGGGCCATGGGCTCGGGGTTGGACTTCGCCTGCCTCATGGGCTCGGACAACTACCTCTGCCTGCGCAGGCTCTTCCTGCAGCGCCGCAGTCCCGACCTCTTCGACCGGCGCTCCGAGGCCGTCCTGGTCGGGCTTTCGGCCTGGGTCGGGAAAGCCCCGACCGGGTACCGCTCGGCCCTGCCGGTCCTCGTTCCCGAGGGGCTCTGGCTGCGGCTGTGCAGGGACCCGGACGCCTGCATGGGGAGCGCTTGCAGGTACCGGGAGGACTGCCTTTACCGAAGGGACTGGGCCCGGGCCGAGTCGTCCCGGGTCCTGGTCGTCAACCACGCCCTCCTCCTGTCCTCCCCGAGGCTCCCCGCCTACGGGGCCTTGGTGATCGACGAGGCCCACAGCCTCGAGGACGCCGCGGCCTCTCACTACGGGGTCACGGTTTCGGACGCGCGCTGCGGCCGGGTCCTCTCCGACATCGCCTCCTCGGACGGGCGCCGCGGGCTCCTGAGCCGGTTGAGAGGGGTCCGCGAAGGGGACCGGCGCGTCGTCGAGGACCTGGTGGAGGGCTGCCGCAAGGAGGTCTGGAGGTTCTTCGGGGACCTCGCTCAAGCGCACGGCCTCGAGTTTCCCGCGCGCGCGGCCGGGTCGAGGGTGCATGAGGAACCGCGGTCCCGCCGCCTCGAGCGCGACCACGGCTTGAAGGGGATCAGCGGCCTCAAGGGCCTCGAGGCCGCGCTGGGCGGCATCGAGGGAGCGTGCTCCGACCCGGAGGAAGTCGTCGAGCTGAAGTCCGTCGTCCTGCGGCTCGCCAAGCTCAGGCACGACTTCGACGCGGCGCTCAAGACCGGCGAGGCGGCGGTCGCGGTCTCCGGTCTGCCGACCTCCGACCACTTCCTCGCCGACCCGCTGCGCGGGCCCGAACCTGCCAGTGGCAGGTTCGGGGGCTCGGTCGCGCGCTGGGTCGAATCCGGGAAGGGACGCATCGGCCTGCATCTGGCGCCCCTGGACCTGGCCCCGAGGCTGGAACGGGACTTGTTCGCGAAGGAGATACCGATCGTGATGACCTCCGCGACCCTCTCGGCAGGCCGGGGCTTGAAGGAATTCAAGTCGCGGGTCGGCGCCGGGGGCGCCGCGGAGCTGGTTCTCGACTCCCCCTTCGACTATCCCACGCAGGCCGGGCTCCTTCTCGTCGACGAGCTGCCGGAGCCGCGCAAGGAGGGGCCTTACGCCGAGGCCGTGGCGGACGCCTGCCGCCGCATCATCGCCGCGGTGCCGGGCGGGCTCTTCATCCTGTTCTCGAGTTGGAGGATGCTGGAGAGCGTCGCCAAGATGCTGCGCAGGAAGGTGAAGGGTAGGCCCCTGTGGACGCAGGGCGAGACCGGCAACGAGGCCCTGCTCGAGAACTTCATGGCCGCGCGCAACGCGGTCTTGCTGGGGGTGGACACCTTCTGGCAGGGGGTCGACGTCCATGGAGGGGCGCTGTCTTGCGTCGTGCTGGCCAAGCTCCCCTTCCCGAACTTCGCCACCCCCATTGAGGAGTCGCGCCGGGAGTACCTGGAGTCCAGGGGCTTGAGCTACTTCGAGGACCACAGCGTCCCCAAGGCCGTCGTGAAGTTCCGCCAGGGCTTCGGCCGGCTCATCCGGTCCTGCGAGGACCGAGGCGCCGTGGTCGTCCTCGATCCGCGCATCCTGCACCGTAGATACGGCAAGACATTCCTCGACGCGCTCCCCCGCTGCAGGAAGCTCTCTTCCATCGAGGAGCTGGAAGGTTTTTTCAGGGACGGCCGGTGATCCCGGCGCAAGCCATCAGCAGATCACCCTAGGGTGCGGAGGGCATGGGACCCCCAGGGGCCAAGCGGACCCCGCGGGCATGGGAACATTGCCTCCTGCGAGAGGCCCTTTGGGCCCATCTTGCCGCGCGAGGACATTCCTTATCATATCACCCATGGACGGTCCGGAATCCCTTCCGCGGAGAACTCGCATGAACCAAGCCCTGCTTCCCATCATCCTCGCCGCCGCGCTCCCGTCTTCTGCTCAGCGCGTCGTGACGCCGGTCGTCTCCGGCCGCGCCGCCTCCCCCGCGGCCCTTGTGGCGCCGCTGACAGGCATGGGGTGGTCGCCGTCGTTCTCCGTGTCCCCGGCCCTGTCCCTGAACCTGGCGCCGTCGGTGGTGGTCCCGGTCGCGCCTGGCGTCGCGCTCGAGGCCCAGGGGTCGTTCGCTCCGGGGACTGCCGTCTCCGTCGACGCGGCCCCGGCCGTCGTCCCCGCCGCGGCGGCCCCGGCCGAGGTCCCCGCCGGCGGCATGGGCGCCCTTTCCCTGAAGGCAGCGGCGCTCGAAGCCGGGGTCCAGGACGCGCTCCAAGCGGCCGGGCCCGTGGAGAAGGCGTCGGCCGGAGACGCCGCCGAGCTGGGCTCCGAGGTGTTCCGCCTGCTGACCGGCGACGGCACGGTCGTCTCCGCGGCCGCGGGCCAGGGGTCCGATGCCCCGGCGGCCACTCCGGCCCAGCGCAAGATGCTCCAGGCCCTCGACCAGATCGCTACGGTCTACCTCGAGCACTACGCCCCTCTCGATTGGAAGCGCACCCGGTTCGGCACGGACCTCCGCCAGGGCTACCTGAAGATCCGCGACGCGGTCCTCGCCCGGCCCGGCATCAAGGACCGGGAGTTCCAGGTCATGCTCGCGGGCTTCGTGCACTCCCTGCGCGACTACCACGCCGGCATCCTGTTCTACTCCACGGAGCGCGCGGGGCTCCCCTTCACCGTGATGGGCGCCGGAGGCAAGTATTTCATCGTCCGCGTGGATCGGCGCAAGCTCCCGTCCTCGCGCTTCCCCTACGGGATCGGAGACGAGATCGTCGAGTTCGACGGGGTTCCCGCGGCCGAGGCGGTCCGGGCCTTGATGCCCTCCTTCCCGAACTCTCCCCGCACCGACGAGCGCATGGCTGAGATGCGCCTGACCAGCCGGGTGGGCCAGGCGGGCATGGCGGTCCCCCAGGGGCCCGTGAGCCTCAAGGTCCGCACCGCCGACGGCGCGGTCCACGCCGTGAGCCTCGAATGGGACTACAAGCCCGAGGCCGTCCCCCGGGACGTCCCGGTGCGCGAAGGCCTGTCGCCCGAGTCGGCGGGCCAGGACGGTTTCGGCGTCGAGGTGCGCGTGCCTGCCAGGGCCCGCCGGTCCGGCCTGCGCTCGCTCCTCGACCGGCTCGTCGGCACGTTCTCGCACCCGCAGGCGCGGCTCTTCCGGGACCTCGCGGCCAAGGACGCGGATAACCGCTTCCGCATCGGCAGCCGCCGGAGCTACGTCCCGGAGCTGGGCAAGGTCCTCTGGGAGATCCCGGAGCAATCCCCCATCTACGCCGCCGTCTACGAGGACGACGCGGGACGCAGGATCGGCTACCTGCGCGTCCCGGACTACATGGGCGAGCAGACGCACATCCAGATCATCGCCCAGGTCCTGATGCAGTTCGAGCAGGTGACGGACGGCCTCGTCCTCGACCAGATCAACAACCCCGGGGGCAACATGTTCTACATGTACGCCCTGCTCTCCATGATGACGGACAAGCCCCTGGTTGTTCCACAGCACCGTTTGCTCATCAACGAGAGCGACGCCTTCCTGGCCGGCCAGCTGCTCGACCAGGCGTCCGCTCCGGAGGCGGCCGACGAGCTCGCGGACGAGCTCGAGGACATGGAGTCCATGGGGATCATGGCCATGCTCGGCCGCGGATCCGACCCGGTCCTGGATTACGCACGCTTCATCCTCTCCGAGCTCAAGGCGGGCCGGCGCTTCACCGGGCCGACGCATCTCTTCGGCGTCCGCGCGGTGGATCCGCATCCCCAGGTCCGCTACACGAAACCCATCGTGGTGCTGGCCAACGAGCTCGACTTCTCGGCCGGGGACTTCTTCCCGGCGATCATGCAGGACAACGGCAGGGCCGTGATCCTGGGCGTGAAGACCGCGGGCGCTGGCGGCGGGGTCAAGAGCGTGGAGCTCCCCAACCAGCTCGGCATCGCCGAGTTCTCCTACACCTGGACCATCGCCCAGCGCGCCAACGGGGACCCCATCGAGAACCTCGGGGTCGGGCCGGACGCGCCGTATCAGCTCACGGCGGACGACCTGCGCTCGGGCTTCTCGGGCTACAAGAAGGCCATCCTCGACGCTCTCGGCGGCCTGATGCCGGCCGCGCCGCGGTGAGACCATGCATACCACGAAGTCCATCCTGTATTTCGACCGGCCCGGGCCGAAGTGCCTCAAGGGCTGCGCCGGGGCCGCGGCCATGCGGGCCGCGGCGCTCGACATCGGGCACGCGGTCTGCGCCACGACCTCGGGACGCACGGCCGTGGCCCTCGCCCAGGCCCTGAAGGACGCCGGGAGCCCGGCCAAGGTGATCGGCGTGGCCTACGCCGAGAACTACGCCAGGAAGTGGGGCCGCCTCGACGCCAGGATCCGGTCCCAGGCCGAGAAGCTCGGCGTGACCTTCGCGAGCGCGGGGCACGCGATGGGCGGCATCAACACGGCCATCAGCGACAAGTTCGGCACGCTCACGCCCAACAAGCTCATCGCCCAGACCTACTACACGCTCGGCCAGGGCTTCAAGGTGGCGGTCGAGGTCGCCTTGATGGCGGCTGACCAGGGCCTCGTGCCCGCGGGACGCGAGATCGTCGCCCTCGGGGGGAGCGCCAAAGGCGCGGACACCGCGCTCGTGGTGAGACCAGCCTGCTCGGCCGAGTTCTTCAACCTCAAGGTGGCCGAGATCATCTGCATGCCGCGGGCGCGCTAGGCATCCTCGACGCGCAGGATGTGGGCGGGCCGCACGGCCGGATCGAGGCGCACGTAGTTGCGCTCCCCCCACCGGTAGACCTGGCCGTCCAGGAGGTCCTTCACGCGGAACTCCCGCCAGCCGGGCCTGCCGAGAGCGTCCGGGGGCACGGTGACGGTGCATGCCTGCGGCCGCAGGGGGTCCAGGTTGACCGCCACGAGCAGGACGTTGGAGCGGTCCGGGGCGCTCTTGGAGAAGAAGAGGATGTTCTCGTTGTCCGCGGGCAGGAACCGCACGTTCGAGAGCTCTTGGAGGGCCGGGTTCTCGCGGCGGATGCGGTTGACCGCGGCCACGAGGCCTTTGATGTTGCCGGGCTTGTCCCAATCGCGCGGCTTGATCTGGTATTTCTCGGAATCGAGGTACTCCTCCCTGCCTGGCAGGGCCGCGTTCTCGCACAGCTCGAACCCCGAATAGACGCCGTAGGACGGGGAGAGGGTCGCGGCGAGGATGAGCCTCATGCGGAAGGCGGGCGGGCCGCCGGTCTGCAGGATGGGCGAAAGGATGTCGGGGGTGTTGGCGAAGAAGTTCGGACGGAAGTAGTCCCGGCCGGGGCCGTCGGCGAGCTCTTGGAGGTATTCCGTGAGCTCGCGCTTCGTGTTGCGCCAGGTGAAATAGGTGTAGGACTGGGTGAAGCCCGCCTTGGCCAGGGCGTGCATCACGGGCGGCCGGGTGAATGCCTCGGCCAGGAACACGACCTCCGGGTCGCGGGATTGGACTTCGGTGATGAGCCAGCGCCAGAAGGCCAGCGGCTTGGTGTGCGGGTTGTCCACGCGGAAGATCTTGACCCCGTGCCCGATCCAGAACCTCATGACCTGGAGCATCTCGCGCCAGAGGCCTTCGCGCGCCGCGGTTGAGAAGTCCAGGGGGTAGATGTCCTGGTACTTCTTCGGCGGGTTCTCCGCGTACTTGATGGTCCCGTCGGGCCGGTGGAGGAACCATTCGGGGTGCTCCTTGACCCAGGGGTGGTCGGGGGAGCACTGGACCGCGAAATCCAAAGCGACCTCCAAGGAGAGCTTGCGCGCGGCCGAAACGAAGCGGTCGAAGTCCTCCAGGGCGCCCAGGGACGGCTCGACCGCGGTGTGCCCGCCGTGCTCGTTGCCGATCGCCCAGGGACTCCCCGGGTCGTCCGGGCCGCACTCGAGGCTGTTGTTGCGTCCCTTGCGCGCCGTGCGGCCGACCGGATGGATCGGCGGCAGGTAGACGACGTCGAAGCCCATCCTCGCGATGTCCGGAAGCCTGGCCTCGGCGTCGCGGAAGGTGCCGCTCCGCCGAGGGTCGCTAGTCTGCGACCTCGGGAAGAACTCGTACCAGGCCCCGAAGCGCGCCAGGGGCCGGTCCGCGACGACCTCGAACTTGGGCGTCCGGGCCGCGTCGGTCCTGGAGTCGAGCCCTCGCATGACCTCCGGAGCTCCGCCGACGCTCGCGGCGGCGAGCGCCTCGGCGGGACTGCGGGCGGCGTCCAAGGCCCGCACGGCCGCCTCGACTGTCTTGTCCGCGCCACGGGCGCGGGAGAGGGCTTCGCGCAGGATCGAGATGCCCTCGAGCGCCTCGCTGCGCACGTCCGGCTGGCCGCCTTCGACGCGTTTCTTCAAGTCCGCGAGCCAGGAGGCGTAGCGGTCGGTCCAAGCCTCCACGGCGTAGAGATGGCGGCCGGGCTCGTCGAGCGGGAAGGCGCCCCGCCAGAGGTCGAGCCCCGGGTTGACCAGCTCCATGGGGGTTTCGCGCCAGGCGGTCTTGCCCGGCGCTCGGGAGAGCGCCACGGCGCGCAGGACCGAGTGGCCGTCCCGGAACGCGGTTGCTTCCACCTCGCAGGGCCGGCCGGCGGTGCGCTTGGCCGGGTAGCGGCCGGCGTCCACCGAAGGCGACACTGCCTCGATCACGATGGAAGATGCTGAGGATAACTCGGCCGGGGATTTCACGCGCTTGGAACGGCTCATCGGCGCTCCGCGAGGACCTCTTGGTAGAGCTTCTCGGTGCGCTCGGCGATGCTCGTCCAGGAGAAGTGGTCCTCCACCCTGCGGCGGCCGTTCTCGCCGAGCTTCTCGGCCAGGGGCCGGTCGCGCAGCAGGCGGTTGATGGCGTCGGCGAGCGCCCGGGGCTTGGCCGGCTCGACCAAGAGGCCCGTCTCCCCGTCCACCACGGTCTCGAGGATGCCCCCCACGGCGCTCGCCACCACGGGGGTCTTGCAGGCCATGGACTCCAGGTTGATGATGCCGAAGGGCTCGTAGACGGAGGGGCAGGCGAACACCCGGGCGTTGCTGTAGAGCTCCACGTACTGCTCCTCGCGCAGGAGCGAGTTGATCCAGATGATGCGGGGCTGCTTGGCGATCTTGGCGCGGATCTCGTCCTCGAACTCCTTGGTGTCGGGCGCGCTGGTGCAGGCTACGCACTGCACCCCGTCGTCGAGGTACTGCACCGCCTCGACGAGGTGCTCGATGCCCTTCTGGCGGGAGACCCTTCCGACGAAGAGGACGTAGTCCTTGCCGATGTCGAAGGCCTTGCGGGTGCCGTCGGTCGAGAGCGGCCTGTAGAGGTTCAGGTCGATGCCGTTGTGGATTACGGCCACCTTCTCGGGCTTGACGCTGAAGTGCTTCAGCACGTCCTCGCGCGAGTGCTTCGAGACCGCGATGACGCGGTCCGCGCTCTCGAGCGCCAGCTTCTCCGCCCAGGCCGAGAGCTGGTAGGACCGGCCGAGAGCCTCCTCCTTCCAAGGCCGCAGGGGCTCGAGGCTGTGCACGGTGGCGATGAACTTGATGCCGTAGAGGGTCTTGGCCATGAAGCCGGCCAAGGCGGCGTACCAGGTGTGGGTGTGCACCAGGTCGCTGTCCATCTTGTCGCGCACCATGGACAAGGCCACCGAGAAGGTCCCGAGCACCGAGTTGAACTTGGGCTCCGTGCCCTCCCACATGCGCTCCCAGGCCCGGTAGCCCTTGACGGCCAGGGCGGGATCGCTCACATCAACCTCGCCGAAGCAGCGGACGTCCACCTGCATGCGCTTGGCCAGCTCGCGGGCCAGGAACTTGACGTGGACGCCGGCGCCTCCGTAGACGTTGGGCGGGTACTCCCTGGAGATGATGGTCACCTTCATGGCATCCCCCTCATGGCGCCGGGGTGCGCACGGTGTCCCCGGAGGGGACCTCGCGCGACGGCATCTCGGCCTCCCCCGCCCCCGGGTAGAGGATGCAGTTCCTGCCGATGCGGGCGCCCTCTGGCACGCGCACGTCCATCCCCAGCACCGTCGCGCCGCAGCTCAAGCTGCGCGGGAGCTCCTGGTTGGGCGGGGACTCGCCGCCGTGGCCCACGACCGCTCCCTTGCCGATGACGCAGCGCTTGTCGCAGACCATCTTGTCCGCCACCGCGCCTTCTTCGACCACGGTCCCGCTCCAGAGGATGGAGTCGCGCACGACCGCGCCCTTGCCCACCTTGACGCCGGGGGAGAGGACCGAGCGCTCCACCGTGCCCGCGATGTCGCAGTCCCCGCACACGACGGAGTCGCGCACCGCCGCGCCGGGCCGGTGCCGGGTCGGGGCCTGGACCGCGGCGCGGGGCGACCAGGGGCTCGTGCGCACGTTCCACGGGCCCATGTCCACCAGAGGGGGGTCTCCGAGCATGTCCTGGTGCGCCTGGAAGTAGGCGTCCAGGGTCCGGGCGTAGTCCCAGCGGCCGTGGTGGATCCAGCCGAAGGCCCGGCGGCGCTCGATGAGGCCCGGCAGGATCTCGTCGTAGATGTGATACGACTTCGGCGGCTGCGGGCTGTGGGCGTGGCGCCGGAGCTCGTCGACGAGCACCTCCCGGCGGAAGACGTACACGGTCATGGAGGCGAGGTTGGTCCGCGGATGCTTGGGCTTCTCCATGTAGCTGATGATGCGGCCTTCGGCGTTGATCTCCGCGATGCCGAACCGCGAGGGCTCGACGTCCACCGGCGTCACGGCCAGGGTGACGTCGGCGCCGTGCTCCTGGTGGAAGCGCAGGAGCGGCTCGTAGCTCATGCTGTAGGCGTGGTCGCCGGAGACGATGAGGACGTCGTCGGGCTGGTGGAGGTCGAGGTAGTCCATGTTCTGGAACAGGGCGTCCGCGGTGCCGCGGTACCATTCGGAGCCCGAGAGCTTGAGGTGCGGCGGCAGGACGCGGATGCTCCGACACGAGCCGACGAAGTCCCAGGCCAGGCCGATGCCGACGTGCTCCACCAAGGACGACGGCCGGTACTGCGTCAGGATGCCCACGTTCTCGACGGACCCGGTGTTGGCCAGGTTGGTCAGTGCGAAGTCGATCATCCGGTACCTGCCGCCGAACACCACCGCCGACTTGGGACGCCGGAAGGTCAGGACGGACAACTCCTGCGCGCGCCCTCCCGCGAACACGATCGCCAAGGTCTTCCTCATGGGTCCCCTCCGTTTGCGCCGACAGGTCATTATACTACTTGAGCCTCCCAACTCGACCTCACCCAGTTTTTGACGGGCCCGTCTGGGGGCAAGCGTCCCGGCCTCTATCCGTCGGGGACGCGCTCGCCTAGAGGCGGCGCTCGGCTCTCGGCCTCCTGCATGCCCAAGTCGGCCTGCGAGACGCCCAGTCGGACAGAGTCCGGGCCGCTTAAACCGCATCAAGCCCGCCTCCCTGGGTGAGGCTTGCAAGCAGGAGGATGTAGGCCAACCCTCCCGCTATCCGGTAGTACGCGAACTTCGGCGCAGGCCCGAAACTCGGATAGCTGGC
>JACQWX010000052.1 GCA_016209035.1 Elusimicrobiota bacterium
CAGTCCAAAGAGGCTGAACGCCCCGGAATCGTCCACCACGTCATTGGGCGGGGGGGGCTTGAGGGCACCAAGATCTTCCGTCAACCGAGGATCGCGAGGACTGGCTGGCCCGGCTGAGGGAACTGTGTGCAAAAGGCGCCTGGCGGGTGTACGCCTGGGCGCTCCCGGACAACCATTTCCACCGCATTGCGCCTACGGGTCACCGTGGATGAAGTCGCTGGGGTGGACCGGTACCTCCGGTGAGGAAAAGTTGCAGTTGAACCGACGTCCCCTTCTCCGGACCTGCCGGAGAGATTCCGATGCCCCGCCCGGTGGCCGACGTGCGGCGCCACCAAGCCGCGACGCGGGTGGCGGACCTCACGCCAACAGAGCTGCAGGCGGGTAGCCGGCGGGGCCAGTTCCCGCACCTCCGGGCGGCGCTGGCGTGTCGGCTCGTGGCCGAGGGCGGGCTCTCGCTCGCCGAGACGGCCCGGCACCTCGCCGTCTCCATGCCGACGTTCGCGAAGATCCTGCGGAAGATGGAGGGTGCCGTAAGTTAACGGAGGCAACAACGTCCCTCACTACCCGGCGTGGGCGAGGATCGCGACACGGCAGCGGGGGGTGCGCTGGAGGAAGACGCGGAGTCCTGACAGGTCCCGGTCCTGCCACCGCGCGGCCGCCTTGACCTCGATGGCCAGGCAGTTTTGATGAACGCCTGTCATTTTCCATCATGGCATGGTGGCATTATGCCACTATGCCGCTTGTCTACAGGGCGAGGTGGTTCAGGTATTTCAGAAGCTCAGGGGGGGGTAAATCCGGGCTAATGCCGCGCCCGCAGCCTGGACTCGCGCCCTCCCTCAGAATCGAGCCCCAACCGACACTCAGCGCCTTGCCCACTGCCCCTCCCTTCCGACCGGATTCGACTTGACACGAGGGTGATACCGTCGGGCGCACTTCATCGTTGCCCTCTCCAGAGAACCCGACTCCTCCCGAATCTGGAATCCACAGGCAGGTGCGCTGGGAGGGAAACGCCATGTTTACCAGGGATCGCGTCGCCGGCATCGTGATCCTGCTCTTCTCGCTGGCCGTGATGTGGGAGACCCGCGTCCTCCCGCTGGGCGACTTTCACAACCCCGGGCCGGGATACATGCCGATGCTCATGGCGATCGTGCTGGGGGCCATGGCGATCGTCGTGGCGCTCGGCGGCGGGGGATCCCTGCCGCTCCGCTCGCTCGCATGGCCCGAGAAGAGGCACGCCCTCGCCATCCTGGCCGGATGCGCTTTCACGGCCCTGGCCCTGGAGCGGATCGGCTATCGCCTGACCGTGATCCTCCTGCTGGGCTTCATCCTCTGGGTGGTGGAGCGGAAGCGACCCGTCGTGGTCGTCGCGACGGCGCTCGGACTCTCCTTGGGGACGTTCTACCTCTTCAGCACCCTCCTCAAGGTGCCGCTCCCCGTCGGGCCAGGGAGATTCTAGTGGTCGAAACGCTCCAGAATCTCTACCTCGGTTTTTCCATCGCCCTCTCGCCTTCCGTCCTCATCTACGCATTTGCCGGCTGCATCATCGGAACCCTGGTGGGTATCCTGCCCGGGGTCGGGCCGCTGGCGGGGATCAGCCTGCTCCTGCCAGCCAGCTTCGGCCTGAATGCCACCACGGCCATGGTCCTCCTGGCCGGCATCTACTATGGCGCCATGTACGGGGGCTCCACCACCTCCATCCTGATGCGGATCCCCGGCGAGGCAGCCTCGGTGATGACCTGCATTGACGGCTACGCCATGACGCGGAAGGGCCGCGCCGGACCCGCCCTCGCCATCGCGGCCATCGGTTCGTATTTCGCCGGGACGGTGAGTGTGGTGGGGCTCATGCTCCTGGCCCCTCCCCTGGCCAGCTTCGCCCTGCGCTTCGGGCCGCCGGAGTACGTCGCCCTTCTCCTCCTGGGCCTCCTGGCGCTCGCCTACATGAGCGGCGGCTCCGTGCCGAAGGCGTTGGCCATGGCGGCCCTGGGCCTCCTCCTGGGGATGATCGGCATTGACCCCATGACCGGCTACTTCCGGTTTCACTACGGCCTGGTCGAGCTGGGGGACGGGATCGGCGTCGTGCCGGTGGCGGTGGGCCTCTTCGGTCTCTCGGAGATCCTGCTCACCGCGGGGCAATCCACGCCCCCCGCGGTCATGAAACCGCGGCTGCGGGAACTCCTGCCCTCGCGCCAGGAGTGGCGGGACTCCGTCTGGCCCATCGGGCGGGGGACCGTCCTCGGATTCCTGATCGGGATCATCCCGGGCTCCGCCCACATCATCTCCTCCTTCGTCTCCTACGCGGTGGAGCGGCGCCTGTCCCGGCACCCCGAGCGCTTCGGCCACGGCGCCGTAGAGGGAGTGGCCGGCCCCGAGTCGGCGAACAACTCGGCCACCTCGGGGGCCTTCGTCCCCATGCTGGCCCTGGGCGTCCCCTCGGGACCGATCCCCGCCGTGATGCTGGCCGCTATGATGGTGCACGGCCTCTCGCCGGGCCCCCTCCTCATCATGCAGCAGCCGGACCTGTTCTGGGGCTTCATCGCCAGCATGTACGTGGGGAACGTCGTGCTGTTGATCCTGAACCTGCCGCTGGTGGGACTGTTCGTCAACCTGCTGCGGATCCCGTACCCATTCCTCTACCCGGCCATCCTGGTCTTCTCCGTCGTGGGCGTCTATGCCGTGAACGGGAGCGTGGTGGACGTCTGGATCATGGCCGTCATGGGGGTGCTCGGGTACCTGCTCCGCAAGTTCGAGTTCGAGACCGCGCCCATCGTCCTGGGGCTCGTGCTGGCGCCCATGCTGGAGATGAGCCTCCGGCAGTCGCTGGCCCTGTCCTCCGGGAGCTATGCCGTGTTCGTGACCCGGCCGATCGCCGCCACCATGCTCGCACTGGGGCTGGCCATCCTGCTCTTGAGCCTCCGGCCCGTGCTCACCCGGGGCCTGGACTGGCGGCGCCGCCTCGGCCTGGAGTCGAAACCCAGCCTCGGAGAGGAGGGAAAGCCATGAGGATCCGTCTGCTCGCGATGCTTCTGCCGCTTCACCTCGCCCTGCCGCTTCTCGCCTCCGCCCAGGAGCCCTTCCCCACGCGCCCGATCAGCCTGGTGGCACCCTTCCCGCCCGGCGGCGTCGCCGATCTCATGGCCCGGCCCGTCGCGGCGGCCATGGAGAGGGTGCTGAAGAGCCCCACCGTCGTGGTGAACAAGACCGGCGCGGCCGGCGCCGTGGGGATGTCCTTCGTGGCGAACAGCAAGCCCGACGGGTATACACTGCTCATGGCGCTCTCCAGCATCTCCATCATCCCCGAGGCCGACAAGCTCTTCGACCGGAAGCCGGCCTATACCATGGATCAGCTCACCCCCGTCGCGCTCATCTCCGCCGATCCCACCATCTTCGTGGTGCGCGCCGATCGCCCCTGGAAGAGCGTGAAGGAGTTCGTGGAGGACGCCAGGAAGCGGCCCGGTGAGATCTCCTATTCCTCCTCGGGCGTGTACGGGACGCTGCACATGGCCATGGAGATGCTCACCCACGCCGCCGGCATCAAGCTGAAGCACGTTCCGTACGGCGGGGCGGGGCCGGCCCTCACGGCCATCCTGGGGGGCCACGTGGACATCCTGGCCTCCGGCCCGGCCGTGGTCCTGCCCCACATCAAGGCCGGGAAGCTCCGCCCGCTGGCCGGGTGGGGGGCCAAGCGGGTCGCCGCCCTCTCCGACCTGCCGACGTTCAAGGAGCTGGGATACAACATCGAGTTCTACATCTGGGCCGGGGTCTTCGCCCCGACCGGGACGCCGGATCCCATCCTCAAGAAATTGCGGGACACCGTGCGGCAGGCCGTGCAGGACCCGGATTTCAAGTCGGCCATGACCAAGCTCGAGACCCCCGTCGCCTACCTCGACGCGCCGGAGTTTCAGAAGTTCTGGGACAAGGATGCCAAGATGCTGGCCGACGCGATCAAGCGGGTGGGGAAGATCGAGGAGAAGAAATAGGGTCAAAGGCTAGGCGGCACGCGATGGCCAGCCCGGCGGGAAAATGGTTCTCAACGAAAGGAGGATGCTGGACATGAATCCGATCCTGATGGCCGTGATGGTTTCTCTGTCCGTCGTTTTTGGTGTCGGGAGCGCGTGGGGCGCCGCGCCGGCTGTGAAGGTGGATCCCCTGACCATCAAGTTTGCCCACGCCGGCTCGCTCACGCACCCGTATTCTGTCGGGATCCAGAAGCTGACCCCGATCCTCGAGAAGAACTCCGGCGGTGCCATCAAGCTCCAGGTCTTCTGTTGCGCGCAGCTCGGCTCAGAGCGGGAACTGGCCGAGGGGACCCGCCTGGGCACCATTGACGTCACGTCGGTGGCCGCGGAGGGCGCCTTGCCGGCGTGGGTGCCGGAGCTCCAGGTCCTCGGGCTCCCCTTCCTTATCCGCGATCGCGCCCACGTCTACAAGGTGCTCGATGGCCCCATCGGCAAGGAGTTCGAGGCCAAGTTGGAGGCGCAGGGCCTCCACGTCCTCGGCTGGTGGGAGCTGGGGTTCCGGAACATGACCACCAAGGGCAAACCAATCCGCGAACCGGCCGACCTCAAGGGCCTCAAGATGCGGGTGCAGGAGGCCAAGGTCTGGCTGGGACTGATGCGCGCCCTGGGGGCCATTCCGACGCCGATTCCCTTCGGAGAGCTGTACAACGCCCTCCAGCAGGGGGTGGTGGATGGCCAGGAGAACCCCATCGTCACCGTCGTGTCCATGAAGTTCTACGAGGTGCAGAAACAGGTGGGCCTGACCGAGCACACCTATACCGCCTTGCCGGTGATGGCCAGCAAGAAGTGGTGGGATGGTCTCAAGCCAGATCAGCGGCAGGTGATCGCCGAGTCGGTGAAGGCGTCCGTGGCCGAGCAGCGGAAGACCGTCGCCGGCCAGGTGGACGAAGGGATCAAGTTCCTCAAGACCCAGGGCGTCACGATCACCGAGGTGGATAAGGGCAAGTTCATGGAGGCAACCAAAGAGGTGCCCAACCTGATCGCCGATCAGGTGCCGCCAGAGTTGGTGCGGCGGATCCGGGAAACGAGGTAAGGGAGGCCGGTCGCGGGCGGGCTGAGACACTCCCCGCCCGCGACCGCCTGCGGGCTGCTTGGGGAACGATCCGTGGTCAAAGCCTTCGACCGCTTGTTGAAATTCCTATTGACCTTCCTGGTGGGCCTGCTCACGGTGAGCGTCTTCCTCCAGGTGTTGATTCGGTTCGTCTTCAAGTATCCCCTGCCCTGGACGGAGGAGGTCTCGCGCATCGCGTTCGTGTATTCCATCTTTGTCGGGGCGACCATCGCCGTGAGGGAGAAAGCCCACCTGAACGTGGATTTCCTGTTGGTGGCCCTGCCAGCGGGCGTCGCCCGCGCCGTGAAGTTCCTGGGGGCGACACTCATGGCGGTCTTCCTCTCCGTCATGACCTGGCAGGGAATCGAATTCGTCCGGGTGACCGGTGTCCAGGTGACTCCCGTCATGCAGGTCCCCTTCCGCTACCTTTACCTCATCATCCCGAGCAGCGGCGGGCTGATGCTGCTCTACCTGATCCTGGCGACCATAGACGACTTCCGCGAGGGGGCCGAGCGCTGATGACCTGGCTGATTCCGCTCCTGTTCGGTTTCTTCCTGATGGGCATCCCCATCACCTTCAGCTTGGGAGTGGCCTCATTGCTGGGCCTGATCATCGCCAAGGTGCCGCTCCTCCTGGTGGTTCAAAGGTTGTGGACGGCGGTGGACACTTTCTCCCTGGTGGCTGTGCCGCTCTTCATCCTGGCGGGGGAATTGATGTCCCACGGCGGCATCTCCCGGCGGCTGGTGGACTTCGCCCAGGCCCTGGTCGGCCATCTCACCTCGGGACTCGCGATGGTGGCCGTGGTGGCCTGCATGTTCTTTGCGGCCGTCTCCGGCTCGGCCATTGCGGACGCGGCCGCCATTGGCGGTCTGCTCATCCCGACCATGATCGCCAATAAGTATCACCCGCCGTTTACCGCCTCGCTGGTGGCCGCGGCCGGCACCATTGGACCCATCATTCCCCCCAGCATACCGATGGTGCTGTACGGAGCCATGACCAACACGTCCATCGCCATGCTGTTCGCCGGTGGCTTCATCCCCGGGGTGCTCATGGGACTCGGGCTGATGGCCTACGCCTACTACGTCGGGAAGCAGCGCGGCTACCTGGGCCGCGAGAAGCGGGCGAGCCTGGCGGAGATTGCCCAGGGCTTCGTCAACGCCCTCCTGGCCATGCTGATGCCGGTCATCATCATCGGCGGGATCATCAGCGGCATCTTCACCCCGACGGAGTCGGGCGTGGTGGCGGTGGTGTACGCCCTGATCCTGGGCCGGTTCGTGTACCGTGAGCTGGCGTGGCGGGACATCACGAGGCTCCTCTATGAAACCGGACTTCTCACCGGCAAGATCCTGTTCATCCTGGGCACCGCGTCCATCTTTTCCTGGCTGCTCACGGTGCAGGGGGTCCCCCAGCGGGTCACCGCGGCCATCGCCGGGCTCAATCCCGGATGGATCGTGATGCTCCTGATCATCAACCTGGTGCTGCTCTTCGTCGGCACCTTCATAGACACCATCAGCGCCCTCGTGATCTTCACCCCGCTCCTGCTGCCGCTGGCGATGTCGGTGGGGGTGGATCCGATCCACTTCGGCATCATCCTGGCGGTCAACCTCACCATCGGCATGATCACGCCGCCGGTGGGCGTGGTCCTGTTCGTCACCACCGCCATCGCGAAGCTGAGCATCCGGGAAATGATGCGGGATCTCACCCCGATGATCGGCGTCCTGGTGGCGGCCTTGGTCATCATCACCTACTGGCCCGGCCTGGTCATGTGGGTCCCGAACCTGCTGAAGTGAGGTTGATCCCTGGAGGTGGTACCCGAGAGAAGCGGGCGGACAGCAGCCGTTGGGGCGATTGCAGACGCGACAGTGCGAAACCAATACAGCCGCGAGGTCGCCCGTCTCGTAAATCTATCGCTGCCGGCAATCTGCGGTGGCAGAGGCTCAATACTCAACCCCCGTTTCTTCAATACTTCAATGGAACGTCCCCAGAAGAGAGAGCCGAGTCAGCGTATCCGAAACATCGGAACCACGTCCATGAGATGGGCGAGCATAGTTATCAAGACACGCATATATCTTGACTTCTTGATTCCTTGAAGATACTCTCACCCTCGGAGGTGAGAAAGTTATGCCACGAAAAGCGTTCTCGACGACGATGGATGCCAGCACTTTGAAGGCGCTGAAGGTCCTGGCGGTCAAGCAGGATCGGCCGCTGAACGTTGTGCTGGAGGAGGCCGCCACCAGCTATCTGGCCCAGAAGGCCGCCGAGGACCCGGACGTCCAGCTCTTCCTCAAACGGGCAAAGGAGCCACTCGAAGACTGCCTGGCTGCCATCGAACGCCGCCTCGCTCACATCAAGAAGCATCGTGCTTAAGATCCGCTTCCGGCGGTCGGCGAAACGTGAGTTGTTCGAACTGGATGACGAGGATTTTCTTCGGGTGGCCCGAGCCATCCTGGATCTCCAGCAGGACCCGCGGCCGCGAGGGTACGACAGGGTCGCCGGCCGAGAGGACCAGTTCCGCATCTGGGTTGGGCGGGATCACCGTGTTCTCTACGACATTGACGAGACGGCTGGGCGGATCATCATTGTAGCGGTCCGGCGAAAGGACGAATCCACCTACACGTAGCGAATCAAGCCTCCAGACCGGTGTCAATCAGCGGCTTTCTTGGCCTCGCGAGCCCTGTGGAAATCCGCGGAATTCCTTGTGGCCGTCGCGTTCGCCGTCTCCCCGTGAGAACGGTTTCTGAAGGGCGAAGTCCCACGGCATGCGCGGAGAGAGTCATGGTCGAAAAGAACCTGGATCTCATCTTCGAGTTCGAGACATATGTCGCGGGGCATCCGCGATTCGCGGACAAGATCCCAGAGGAGGCTATCAACGCCTTTCAGGTGGCGGGAGACGCAGCCTTCAATCGGCGGAGCCGCCGCATCGGCGAGAAGCAACCCAAGCACGGGCGACGACCTATGGTTCATGTAACCATTAGCAAGACGGGGGTCGGTCCGTTCCCGGATCGAGACACTGAGAATCGAACGCACGGCAAGAACGGGTTCAGCAGCGGTACTCTCGACATGTGGCCGCGAGACGCGGAAAGCGACTGATTTGGCGACGCGTACCGGTCTGGACAAAGCCACCAAAGCCGCAACGTCCCGTCGGACGTCCCGTCGGACGAGGACGTCCCCTCGGACGAGGAGAGAATGACCATGCGGGGCAGTCGTCGCCAGTGGATCGCCCTGATCCTCTCCGGGATCTTCCCGGGGCTCGGACAGTTCTATTTGCGGGCGTGGGGGAA
>JACQWX010000013.1 GCA_016209035.1 Elusimicrobiota bacterium
CCGGCCGCCGGGGCCTTGGCCATGTGGACCAGGGGCCGGGCGCCTGCCGCGAGGACGGAGCGCCCTCCGGAGCCGGAGAAGCAGGCGTCCAGGACCACGATCACGTCCCTGGACGGCAGCTTCGCGAGGTTGGCGTAGAGCGTCTTGACCGCGAAGGCCTTGGTCTCGACGTAGCTCGGGTTGCCGTCGTGCGGGATGAGGTAGCCCTCTCCGGACTTGGGGTCCGGCGCGCCGTGCCCCGCGAAGTAGACGAAGACGCGGCTCTCGGCCGTCACCCGGTCCTCGAGCCACGGCCCCAGGTAGGTCGCCAGGTCCGCCAAGGCCGCCCGCTCGTCCTTGATCAACACGACATTGCGGGAGTCGAACCCCATGGCGCGCGTCAGGTACGCGTACATGGCCTCGGCGTCGCGGCCCGCGTATTCGACCGGCGGAAGGTCCCGATAGGCCTCGATGCCCGCGATCACGCCGACCGCATGGGGATCAATCGCGGTCCTGGCCTTGGGCGGGAAATCCACGTCCTCGACCGGGGCCTGCGCTTCAGGCTCGGGCCCGGCCTCCTTGCCCTCGAACGCGACCACCTTCATGGCCGGCGGGGCCTTGCCCAGGACGAGCCCCAGCGGGGCGGCGCTCACGCCGTATTTCCCGCGCGACTCGCTCAGAGTGACGGTCAGGGGCAGCGCTCCCTCGGCCTTGTAGCGCTTGTTGACGAAGAACTCGAACTCCGCCGTCTTGGTCTGCCCCGGCTTGAGATCGCCCAGCGGGACGGAAGGCTCGCCCGAGATGAAGACTTCGGCGCTCCCGGTCACGAGGAAGGCCGCCGCGGCGTCCGCCGCGCCCACGCCCCCGTTCCTGACCCCGACCGTGAGTTTGACCGGCTCCCCGGCCTTGACCTTCTTGCCCGCCCCGACCGACACCCCCGCCACCTCGAGCTTAGGCGGCTTGAAGGTGCGCGCCTGGAACTCGGCCACGACGGGCTCGCCGTCGAAGCCGTTGCCCTCCTTGGCCTCCAGCCTCACCTGGACCTTCCCGGAGGCCACGGCGTCGGCCGCCTCCACCAGGACCTCGGCGACCGCCGATCTCCCTGCCTTGACCTCTCCCACCTCCACGAAGGCGGGCAGCGAAACCTGGGATTTCGATTGGAGGCTCGGAACCAGACGGACCGCGTACGCCGGGCCCGGCCCCGCGTTGAACACCGCGACGGAGAGCCCGCCCTTCTCGCCGCCGTCGAGCATCCCGTTGCCCGACGGCTCCTTGAAGGAAACCCGCAGCGCGAGCTTGGCCGGCTGCTTCGGCTTGGGGACGGCCTCGGCGGGCGGGGCCTTGACGGCCGCCGCCGCTCTCTGCGCAGCGGCGGCCTCGGGCGTCATCGGCTGGTAGTTCGGCCCGTAGACGAAGCGCTCCTTGCCGTCGATCTTGTGGAGATAGATCCTGGAAACGGCCCATTCCCCCGTGCCCCGCTTCTTCACGTAGACGTCGAGATCGATCTTCTCTCCGGTGGCGGCCTCGAAGCCGACGCACGCGAAGGCCTCCTCCCGCGAGATGTGGACGATGTCCTCCTTCCGGAATTCTGAGAGCTTGAGCCTGTGGAGGCGGCCGGTGACCTCGTCCTTGACCAGGAACTCCCCGTCGTTCTGGGCCGCGGCCTCATCGAGATAGGCTTTGACGACCGCCCGGTAGGTGTCCGAGAACCCCACGATGACCGGCGGCATCTCGGGCCCCGCGCCCTTGGGCGGCGGCTTCCACTCGGACGGCTGGGGGCGTTGAGGAGGGACGTAGCCCGGCATCGCCATCCCCGGCGGGTAGACGATGATAGGCATCACCGGCTGCCGTGACTGCCCCCAAGGCGACGGCTTGAACCTGGGAGGAGGCTTCCTCCTGTCCTCCCAAGCCCCTGCCCGGGAGACGATGAGCGCCGCCGACAGCAAAAGCATGGTCATGTTCACAGCAGACAGTATATCTCTGTATCGGCCGCCCAGCAAGGGGCCTTTTATTCTATAATGGAGCCATGGCCACCGAAACGAAACCTTCCCTCGCCAAACTCGATCTGGACAAGACCCTCGAGCCCGACGCCTACAAGGAGAAGATGGGCTCGCTGATGCTCGAACTGCAACGCCTGCACCGCCAGGTCTACGAGGCCCGCATCCCCGTGCTCCTCGTCTTCGAGGGGTGGGAGGGCGCCGGCAAGGGCGACTGCGTCAACCGTCTGCTCGAGCGCATGGACCCGCGCGGCACCAGGGTCTACTCGTTCGTCCAGCCCACGGACGAGGAGAAATACCGGCCCTTCTTCTGGCGCTACTGGCTCGACATCCCCTCCCGCGGCCAGGTCGCCGTCTTCCAGCACTCCTACTACCACTGGCTCCTCCGGGACCGGTTCGACTCGTGCCTGAAGACCAAGAGGTGGCAGGCGGGCATCGAGACCTTCCGGCAGTTCGAGCGCGTGCTCGCGGACGACGGCGTGCTGATCCTCAAGTTCTGGCTGCACATCGACCGCAAGGAGCAGAGGAAGCGGTTCAAGAAGTGGGAGAAGGACCCCGCCTTCGCCTTCCGCGTGAGCAAGGAAGCCTGGAAGGAGAACACGCGCTACAACGAGCGGCTCTCCTGCGCCGAGGAGCTCCTGGCCGGCACGCACGAGAAACACGCCCCGTGGATCACCATCGAGTCCACGGACCGCAGGCACCGCCGCCTGCGCGTGGCCGAGGAGGTGGCCGGGGCCTTCCGCCGCGCGCTCCAGCGCAAGGCCGCCGCCGAGGAGCCCAAGCCCTCCCCGGACGGGCAGGGCCGCGTCACCAAGGGCCCGGACCCCTTGTCCCAGATCGACCTCTCCCGGAGGATGGACCGCGGCGTCTACGAGGACGCCCTGGACAACCTCTCGGACGAGCTCCGGGTCCTCCAGCACCTCTGCTACGTCAAGCGGCTCCCGGTCGTCGTCGTGTTCGAGGGCTCGGACGCCTCCGGCAAGGGAGGCACGATCCGGCGCCTGACCTCCGCCCTCGACCCTCGGGGCTACAACGTGATCCCCATCGCCGCGCCCGAGGGCGAGGAGAGGCACAAGCACTACCTTTGGCGGTTCTGGCGGCACGTCCCCAAGGCCGGGCACTGGGCCCTCTTCGACCGCTCCTGGTACGGCCGCGTGCTCGTCGAGCGCGTGGAGGGGCTGGCCAAGCCGGTCGACTGGAAGCGGGCCTACGCCGAGATCCGCGAGTTCGAACGGCAAATTGTACGCTCGGGCGCGGTGTTGGTGAAATTCTGGCTCCAGGTGAGCGCCGACGAACAGCTCCGGCGCTTCAAGGAGCGCGAGCAGGTTCCCTACAAGCGCTTCAAGATCACGCCGGAGGACTGGCGCAACCGCGAGAAAAAGCCCCAGTACGACGCCGCCGTGGCCGACATGGTGGTCGAGACCTCGGTCGACGACGCGCCCTGGACCCTCGTGGAGGCGGACGACAAGCTCTGCGCCCGCATCAAGGTGCTCCAGACCGTGGCCAAGGCCGTGCGCAACAAGGTCCGCAAGTCGGAAGGCTGGAAAGAGGGGCTGCACCTCCCTTGACGCCCGACGATCTCGAGTGGAAGCCGCTGTCCGCCTTCCTCGAGGCCAAGGCCGGGGCTCCGGCCGGGCACGCGGCGCCCATCGTCCAGCGCCTCTACAACCGGGACCTTAGCTGGCTCAACTTCAACGACCGGGTCCTGAGCGAGGCCGCCGACCCCTCGGTCCCCGCGCTCGAGCGCCTGCGCTTCGCCTCCATCGTCAGCTCCAACCTCGACGAGTTCTTCATGGTGCGCGTGGCGGAGATCGCCAAGATCGCCAGCCGCACGCCCAACTACCGCTACCCCGACGGCCTGACCGCCCGCCAGCTCCTGGCCCTCGTGCGCGAGCACGCCCTCCGGCAGAAGGCCCTCCAGGCCAAGTTCTTCCGCGACATCCTCGACACCCTGGCCAAGCAGGGAGTGCGCCTCGTCACCGAATTCCCCGCGGCCGGCCCCTACGACTACGACATCCAGGCCCGGCTCTCCGGCGCCCAGGCGGCCCTTCGGCGCTCGGATGAGGCGACGCCGCCGCTCCTGAGCCAGAAAATCTACGTCTTCGTCCGGTTCACGCGGGGCTACGCGATCGTGGACCTCGGCGAGCGGGAGAACCGGCTCGTGGAGCTGCCGCCGGACGGCAAGACCGTGGTCTGGGGCCTGGCCGACCGCTGGGTCGCGTCCCGGACCCAGAGCATGTTCCCTGGGGTTGAGACCATCGAGGCCTTCCCCTTCAAGATCATCCGCGACGCGGACCTGGGCTACCATCCCGACGAGGAGGTCAATCTCGAGGAGCAGATCCTCCAGGGCATCCGCCGCAGGCGCGGCGAATCCAAGGTCATCCGGCTGGAGGTGGACGCCCCCTCTTACTCGGAGGGCGCGCTGTTCCTGGCCGCCCAGTTGGGACTGGACTCAGCCGCGCTCTACCGGTTCGACCTGCCCATCGACCTGCCCGCCTTGCGCCGCATCTTCGACGCGCCGGCGTCCACCCGCCTGCGCTACCCGCCGGTGCGGCCGCAGATCCCGCGCTTCTACCGCTCCCAGGACGTCTTCGAGATCGTCAAGAGCCGCGACGTCCTGCTCCACCATCCCTACGACTCCTTCGACATCGTCGTCAACTTCCTCCTGCAGGCGGCCCGCGACCCGAAGGTCTTGGAGATCAACCACACCCTCTACCGCACGAGCAGGGAGTCCCCCGTCATCGAGGCCCTCAAGGAGGCCTCCCGGGCGGGCAAGCGGGTGACCGTCTACATCGAGATCAAGGCCAGGTTCGACGAGGCGGCCAACGTCCAGTGGGCCTCCGAGCTGCGCACGGCCGGGGTCAAGGTCGTGGCGCCCATGGGCGGGTTCAAGGTCCACAGCAAGGTCACCCGCATCGTGCGCGACGAGGCCGGCGCCGAGACGGTCTACGTGCACTTGGGCACCGGGAACTACCATCCCGGCACCGCCAGGCAGTACACGGACCTCGGGCTCCTGACGGCCGACCCCGCCCTGGGCGCCGAGACCGGCACCTACTTCCAGGCCCTGGCCCAGCGCCAGGAGCCCTCCGGCTACAAGGACCTCCTCGTCGCTCCCGGCAACCTCCACACGCAGTTCATGCGGCTCATTCGCGAGGAGATCAAGTCCCAGAAGGCCGAGCGCGACGGCCGCATCGTGGCCAAGATGAACTCCCTCGTGGACCCCGACATGATCGAGGCCCTCTACGACGCCTCCAGGGCCGGGGTCAAGGTCGACCTCCTGGTGCGGGGCATCTGCTGCCTGAGGCCCGGCATCGGCGGCATGAGCGAGAACATCCGGGTCATCAGCGTGGTGGACCGATTCCTCGAGCACAGCCGCGTCTACTGCTTCGGCGCGGGCGAACGCCAGAGGCTCTACCTCTCGAGCGCGGACTGGATGCCGCGCAATTTCTTCACCCGCTACGAGCTGGCCTTCCCGGTGAAGGACCCCAACGTCCGGCGCTTCATCGCGGACGTCATCCTTGGCAAAAGCCTCGCGGACAACACCAAGGCCTGGGAGCTCAAGCCCGACGGGACCTACGACCGTGTCGTGCGCGCGGCCGGAGCCGAGCAGATCCGCTCGCAGGCCATGTTCGAGCAGCTCGCGGAGACGCAGTACAAGGGGACGGTGCTGGAGGAGCGCGCCTGGCTCAAGAAGGCCGCGGCCGGAGCTTCGCAGGAAGGGACCGCCCCGTCCGCCGTCGCCCCCTCCCAGGCTCCAGACGAGTCCCCGAACAAGGCCGGCCCCCGGGCCGCCAACGCCCTTCCCGATGGCGGCCGGGACGCTCGGCCTCCGGCCTCGACCGCGCAGACCAAGGAGTAGCCATGCAAGTCCTGATCGTCCGACACGCCGCCGCCGGAGACCGCGCCGAATGGTCCAAGAAGGGCAAGCCCGACGAGATCCGCCCCCTCACGCAGAAAGGCCGGGACAAGTGGCGCCAGGCGGCCAAAGGGCTCTGCGCCCTGGTGGACAAGATCGACGTGATCGTGTCGAGCCCCCTGGCCCGCGCCATCGAGACGGCCGACATCCTGCACAAGCGCTTTCCCTCCGCCAAGCTCGAGAAGCTCGAGGCCCTGCGCCCGGGCGGCGAAGCCGCGCCGGTCTTCGCCCGCCTGGGCGAGGCCGACGGCCCTGCGGTGGTCGCCTTCGTCGGGCACGAGCCCGACTTGAGCGCCCTCCTGGCGCGGATGCTCACGGGGGAGCCGGACTCCTTCGCGGACCTACGCAAGGGGTCGACCGCTCTCGTGGAGTTCGAAGCCGCTCCCAAGCCTGGGAGGGGAGTGCTGAGGTGGCTGCTGCAGCCTTCGCAATTGAGAAGGATGGCTTGATGAGAGCGCCTTCGGCGCTTAGCCCCCTCAGCCACTCGCCTCCCCGCGGGGGAGGCGAGTGACACGGGAGGCAAGTGAAACGCTTCCCCCGCAACCTCCCCGAAAGGCCGGGGACCCAAGGCGCGGGCCTCCTGGCGCTCCACCGGCTCGACGCCGCGGCGGCCGCGGCCGAGCGCCTCCCCCGCTCCGACGACTCCGAGGCCCTGCACGATTTCAGGGTGGCCCTGCGGCGCTTGAGGGTGGTCCTGAGGCTCTACAGGCAGGCGTTCCGGGGAAGGGTCCCGCGGATATCCCTCAAACGCGTCCGGAAGCTGGCCCGCGACACCAACGAGGCACGGGACACCGAGGTCTTGGAGGCCAGGCTCAAGGGCTGGGCCGACGACCTCAAGCCGGGCCACCTGCCGGGCGCCGACGTCCTGCGCCGACGGCTGGCCAAGGGCCGGCCCGAGGACGGGCGCGGGTTCATCGACGCCGCCGGCAAGGAGTTCCATTCGCTCGAGGGGCTGCTGCGGCCCGCCCTGCTGGCCGTGGCCTCGACCGAAGAGCGCGGGCCGTCCTTCGGCGCGGCCTCCGCGGCCCTGCTCAGGGACGCGGGCCGCGACCTGCGCCGGCGGCTCTCCGCGATCAAGACGGCGATCGACGACGGACCGGTCCACAAGGCCAGGATCGCGGGCAAGCGTCTGCGCTACCTCCTCGAGCCGTTCCAATCGCGCTCCTTCCTTTGCAGGAAGGCCATCGGAAGGCTCAAGAAGCTGCAGGAGGACCTTGGCGACATCCACGACCTCAACCTGGCCGTCCAAGCCGTGAGCCTTTGCGCCAAAAAGGACGTGTCCGCCTGGTCCCGCGGACTCGTCGAGGCGGCTTCGCTCGAGGGGACCAAGGCGGGCCGTCCGTCCGTCACGCTCGATGCCAGTCCGGTGCCGGGCCTGGCGAGGCTGGCCGCCCTGGCCGGCCGGGACCGTGCAAGGTCCTTCAGCCGATTCGAGGAGCGCTGGGACGGCCCGAAAGCCGGGGAGTTCTTCAGCGGCCTCGAGGCCGTGGCAGGGCGACTCTCGCCCCGGCCCGCCAACGCCCTTCCCACGGGCGGCCGGGGCCTGGCCCTCCAATATCCTGGAAGGCCAGGGCCTCCGGCCTCGACCGCGCCCCGGCGACCGAAGGCGCCGGCCGCTGAGACCGTCCCAGGTCCAACGGCCCCCGAGCCCGGGCCCGCCTCCTAGGCCCGGCGTCTTCCAGAAGTCTCATCGCAGGCAGGGCCGATTGACGGCCTCCGGCTGGGCCCTCCCTCCCATGACGACTTCTTCCAGCGGCCGATATAATGTCTCACTCGGAGGTGAATCATCCATGAAATCAGCACGTTCCATCGTCGCATCGCTCCTCGCTTTGTGCCTCGTCCACTCTTCGGCGGCGTCCGCGTCCGCTTTCGTCGCGGGCGCTCTCCAGACGCCTCTCAAGCAGACCGTCGTCAGCCTGGACTCCGCTCCCCAAGCCCTGACAGCGGCATCCAAGAAGGCCCCCGGCCAGGCCGTCATCCTGCCCGCGGCCCCGCTCCCCGCGGCCGACGGCGAGACCCCGGTCCAGCCTCAGGCCGACGAGGCGGCAGGCCTCCTGCCCGCCGCCTTGCCCGTCCTCGCGCAACAGGACGGCCTCCTCGGCCAAGAAGTCCCGGCCGAAGAAAAGCCCACGACCTCGGAGACCCTCGCCCTCATGGGCTCGGATCTCAAAGACGAGCCCTCGGGCTCGGACCTCGGCCGCTACTACACCGGCGAGAAGAAGCTCAACGGCGCGGCCGACCTCGTCGACCTTTCGGCCATCGCGGCTCCCGGCCCGGTCAGCGCCCCCGTCGGACTCGCGGCTGGCGAGCCCTCCACTCCCGCCTCGAAGCAGTCCGAAGTCCCCGCTCCCAAGAAGGACGCCCCGGCCCAGGACCCGAACCAGGCCATGCTCAACCCCGGCATCATCGTCGCCATCGTGGCCGCGGTCGCCGCGGTCGGGACCGGCATCTACCTCTGGCTGCGCGGCAAGAGCAAGAACGACAAGTGGGAGAACTCCAAGAGCAACCAGGACATCATCGCTCTGGAGAAGGCCCGCCGCGACAACGACCCCGCCCCTCTGGCCGCGATGAAGACCGAGGCCCGCTCCCGGCAGAAACGCATGGAAGAGCGCGTGGCCTACGCCCAGAGCGCCGGCAAGAAGGAAGTCGAGCTCTCGGAAGGCAAGACCATCTCGGTGAAGGAAGGCAAGACCTACGCCGCCTTCGACGGCCTCGTGGCCGCCCGCGCCGAGATGAACGAGAACGCGGTTTCCAAGGACGCCTCCAAGCGGGTCGGCGGAGAGCTCCCCTCGACCTGGCAGCAGAACCTCTCGGGCCTCGAGTCCCAGGCCAAGTCCTCCGAGTTCGAAGGCTCCCTGGCCTTGAGCCTCAAGTCCATGCAGGCCGAGCTCGGGCGGCAGGACGCGGCGCTCGCGCAGTACGTAGGCGACGTGACCAAGTTCGACGAGAACGTGCCCGGCCTCTTCGGCGGCAGGCTCAAGGAGATGACCAAGCGCGGCCAGGCCGACATCTCGGAGTTCAGGACATCCGAGATCGCGCCTGAGAAGGCCGCCTTCGAGAAGTTCAACGGCGCCATGCGCGGCCGCGTCTCCGGCCGGCTCGCCAACCGCGACGCCGAGTACCAGGGGCACCTCGCGCGCCTTGAGAACCTGACCGGGGCCGCGGAAGGGACCTTGAAATCAGCGGTCGAGATGGCACAGGAGGCCGACAAAGCCATGCAAGAGATGGCCTCCCACGAGAGGAGCCGCGCCATGTACCTCCTCCTGGCCTCGCAGAACGAGAACGTCGAGGTCGTCGATTACGACTCCCAGGGCCGCCGCATCGGCAGCCACTACGAGGACCACAGCGCGACCTACAAGGCCCTGGCCGCCTCCGAGGGCGCCGCGGCCCGAGCCTCGGGCGCGACCGCGCAGGCGCAGATTAAGGCCCTGAGCACCATCATCCCGCTCCTGCACAAGGACCCCGTGCTCAAGGCCGAGAACCTGACCTTCGCGCTCCCGACCCAGTCCAACACCCGGGTCGGCGGCCAAGGCGGAAGCGTGTTCTTCGACTTCTGGCTCCCGGCCTCGTGGAACTTCTTCATGACCATGTTCAGCGAGTCCCAAGCCCTGCAGGCGCGGTCGGCCTTCGCGCCGGTCAAAGGGGCTCTCGAGAGCGTCTTGAACGAGGTCAACTCCCGGCGCAAGGGAGAGGTCGTCTGGACGGACAAGCAGATCGACAAGGTCCTCACGGGCCAGATGGCCAAGGCGCCGGCCGAGAAGAAGTAGCCGGGCGGTCCGTTCACGGACAGGGGGCGCGCGAGCGCCCCCTGTCCGCCGTCCTATCGTCGCCTACAGGCACATGAGCCTCAAGGCGCTGTAGAAGGAGGGGTACGCGTTGACGACGCACCGGCCGTCCGCCACGTTCAACTCGCCCTCGGCCACCAGGCCGGCCACCAGGGCCGCCATGGCGGTGCGTGGATCCGAGCCCGCCTCCATGCGGATGCCGGCCAGGGGGGTGGGCCCCGTGACGGTCATGTCGCCGGCGCGCACCGAGGCCTTGCCGCCGGCGGCCTTGACCAGCTTGGCCGCGGCCTTCGCGAGCGCCTCTGCCTCCCGGCCGAGCCCTTTCAAGCCCTTGAACCGGGTGCGGCCTTCGGCCTGCGTGGCCGCGACCGCCAGGACCGGGAGCTCGTTGATGGCGCGCGCGAGCTCCGCGGCGGACACGTCCGTCGCCTTCAAGGCGGCGGCCTTGACCCGCAGGTCCCCCACCGGCTCGGGCGCTCCGATGATGTTGTCCCCCCACGGCTGACGCTCGATCGAGGCGCCCATGCGGTCGAGGATGTCGAGGAAAGCGGTGCGGCACGGGTTGGCGCCGATCTCGGTCAGGGTGAGGTCGCTCTCCGGCACGATGGTCGCGGCCACGACCCAGTAGGCGGCCAGGTGCATGTCCCCGGGGACGCGGACCGGCGTGCTCTTGGGCCGGGCGCCGCCCGTCACCCTGGACCTGGAGCCGTCCCGGTCCAGCACGACCCCGAAATGGCGCAGCATCCTCTCCGCGTGGTCCCAGCTCATGGACGGCTCGTCCACCGAGGTCACGCCCTCGGCCAAGAGCCCGGCCAGGAGCACGGCTCCCTTGGCCTGCCGGTCCGCGGCCGGGAGCGCCACCTCGGCGGCCTTCAAGGCCGCGCCTTGGATCTTGAGCGGCGCGCTCTCTCCCCGCTCGAAGGCCACCTTCGCGCCCATCCGGCGCAGCGCCCCCGCGATGGTCTCCAGCGGGACCCTGCGCAGGTCCGCGCCGCCCGTGAGCTTGGAGGTCATGGCGTGGCCCGCCAGCACCCCCATCAGGAGCCCCAGCGTCGCGACCGAATCCTCGCAGTCGAGCCAGTCGTCCGTGGCGGCCAGGCTGCGCGGGCCCCGGCCCTGGACCGCGATGATCTCGTGCTCGCGGACCTTGTGCTTGGCCATGTGCACGCCGAGCTTGAGGAGGCAGTTCTTGGTGGCCTCGATGTCCAGGCCCTCGCCCAGGCCCGTGATGCCGGTCGTGCCCTCTCCCAGCGCGCCCAGCACGAGCGCCAGGTGCGAGACCGCCTTGTCCCCGGGCAGGCCGAGTTCTCCCAAGAGCGGCCGGCTGCGCTTGGTGGAAAGCTCCATGTCATTGACCGCAGCACTTCTTGAATTTCTTCCCTGACCCGCACGGGCAGGGTTCGTTGCGGCCGGCCTTTGGAACCGCCTGCCTCTCCACCTCTGCGGTCAGCCAATCGAGCGCGCCGGGAACCCTCCGCCATGCGGGAATGAGTTCCTTGGCGCAATAGACCGCCTCGTCCTCGCCTCCCACGGCGAGGGTGGCGGGAAGCCGCCGCGGAAGCCTTTTTCTTCCCAGGAAGTACTCTGGAAAATGCTCGTTGTCCTTCATGGCCTCCCGAAGCGCCGCCGCGGCCTCTTGCGAAGGCCCCTTGGCTGCAAAGACCGACAGGGCCTTCATGAGAAGCCATTCCAAGCCGCAGTCGTCCCTGTACTGCTTCCCAAAGACCATGTCGTGGACCTCGTCGAAGCGGCCCAGCTCCCCCAAACGGGCCGCCAGGACGTACCGCATGCCCTGGTTGTCGTTGGGATTGAGCCGCAGCATCTCCCTCCAATGGCCCAGCGCGGACTCGTGATCTCCCAGCTCCCAGAGGCTTCGCGCAAGCTCTGCCTTTGCCCTCATGTAGGGGCGTGTCTCGACCAGGCCCCAGAAGTGCCCGGCGTTCTTTTCGAAGAACTCCCTCCCCAGAGCCCGCTCCCCGGCCTCGACTCCTTTGCGGTAGAGATTCCTGGCTTCCTCGGCGCTGGCCGCTGTCTCCTCCGCGAGCAGGTTGTAGGCATCCGCGCAGTCCGGCGAGATCTTGAGCGCCCTGCGGGCCGCCCCCACCCGACGATGCGGAAGATGCTCCTCGAAGGCCTCGTACATGAGGTTCTGCGCGGCTTCCAAAGCGCTGCGCGGGGCCGGAGACTCTTTCAGCTCGCCGCTCTCATTGAGCTCCTTGAGATAGCGGTTGGCCTCCGCCGGCGACCCGAACTCATGTCCCTCAAGCTTGCGGGAAAGATTGAACGTGACCTTCTCCATGGCGCGACGGTCGAACCGTTTGGGCGGGGGCTCGGGTTGGGCTCGCCGTCCTCTGGACATGAACTTGTCCATCTCGCGCCGGCAATCCAGAACGGCGTCCAGCCTTCCCTTGCCCTCGATCCTGATGCACAGCTCCTTGCCCAGCGGAGCGAGAAGGGCCGCCATCTTGTCCCCGCGGACGTGGAGCGCCTCCGGCAAAGACCCTAAACCCTCGATGGCCTTCAACACCGAGTCCGCCAGCGCTTGATGCGGAGGCTTTTCCGGCCCCACGATGATCGCGTTCAGGATGAAATGCGAATCACGATGGACCACTAGGACGGACCGCGGAACGTAAGGCCTGTCCCTGTCCTCGATGCTTGCCTGCATGCAAGCGGCATCCGCCTCCCAGACGCCGCCAGGCTTGGGGCCCTTCGCCAATATCCCGGCCAGCTTCCCGGCATCGAGCGCCAGCGGCGGCGCTGGCTCCGGCCGATGGGCCGGATGAGGCTCCCAGCGCGTCTCGAACTCAGTCACAGGTCCTTGCGCCTTGGGGAAATAGCAGAACACCTGGCCTGGCCTGGAGTTCGGATCCAGCTCCTCCGCGTCCACCTTCTCCGCGAAATCGCGGGCCGCCTGAAGCGCGACCGTCAGGAAGACGGCCTCAGCCTCCGTGAGATGCCACGGTATGTGGCCCGGCAGGTAGCTCCGGAACAAGGGCCAGGCATTGGCCCCACGGAATTTCAGGCCCAGACTCTTGATCACGCTGCGGTCGGCGCCCGCCATGCTGCGCCGGTCCGTGAACTCGGCCATGAGGCAGTTCTGAGCGATCATGAGCTCGCCGTCCTCTCCGCCGGCCTCGCCCCGCTGCATGCGCTGGTGCACGTCGAATCCCTCGGCCCCGCGGTAGAGGCACAAGGCGAACATCTCGCCCAAAGCCCCGAGAACGCAGCCGTACCCCATCTGGCCGGTCGCCGGATCCTGGACTCCGACCAACTCGTCGTCGTCCAGGAAATCCCACGGCTCGACGGCCGCGAACCGCGACGCCGCCTCGTAGAGATTCTTCCAGACCGGCAATGGCACTTCGGGTATCTTGGACATCAAGCACCTCTCCCGCCGCCTGGTTTCTCAGAGCGCTGTTTCTCTCTGGTCTTGGAAGCCATTCTTCATGTTCCTCAACAGACCGGCTTGGCTTTGGCCGCCACTTCTTGAATCTCATCCAGGACCTGCTTGACTTCAGGGGCGATGTCTTCCTTGGCGATGCGCGGAGCCAATTCGTGGTAGGAAGACTTGCGCATGAGTTCGGCAGCTTCAGCTTCTCGAAGAACTTCACGAACAGGGGCGGGAAAAACTCGTCGGACACCTTGAGGCCGTGGTCCCAAGGCGACTTGCCCAGGGTCTTGAGGGCAGCCTCGATTTCGGAGATGCTTTCCTCCATCGCTGACCTTGCCGACACATTGACCGTGTCCGCGAAGAGCGGGCCGAGTTGTTGATGGCCGCCGAATGCCTCGGCCCAATTGAGCAAGGTCTGCCGCTGGCAGACATAGTTCTCGATCTCCCGGCGCTGCCACATGATCTGCTTCAAGTCAGGCTTCTTCTCCAGCCGGTCGGCCAAGCGATCAAACAAGGCCAAGCCGACAAGGTCTTTCTTGGCTTCCCTCAGACCGTGGAAATGGTCGTGAACCCTGTTCGGAAGATTCTGCACATAGTGGACCAGGGGACGCTCCAGCGACGCGGCGCAGGGATGATCCAGTTTTCGGGCGAATGCGCGGAGGAAGGCCAGGTCGGTAGAGCCCTCCAGATAGAGCGCCCAGCCCGTCTCCTCGGCCTGGTAGTATTGCTCGAAACCGCTGTCCTTGAGGGCCTTGAGGAGCTGGCTGCCCCTGTCGTCAATCCGGTGGGGCCTGCCCAGGAACGCGACGACCACGTCCCGGCCGGCCGCCTCGTTCAGAATGACCTCCGAATGGCTGGCAATGAGGATTTGGCCTTCGTAGGCTTTGGCCCATTCCGACAGGACCTCATAAATCTGGCGCTGCCTGAGGATTTCCAGGTGGGCATCCGGCTCGTCCAGAAGGAGCACGGATTGCGGGTTGGCCGCCAGGTGCGCCAGGAGAAAAAGCGTCTGCTGCATTCCGCGGCCGGAAGACGCGATGTCCAGCTTGATGCCGGAGCGGTCCAGGTAGCTCATCGCAATCTCCGACCTCTCCTCCAGATGCTCCGGCTCCTGGATTGTGACGCCGAAAAGCCTCTTCATCTCTTCGACGAGAGCGGGCCAGCGCTTGGCGCCGTTCTCCTTGTCGGACGAAATCTGGTAGCACAAGTTTCTCAGAACCTCGGCCGTCCTTCCTTCGCCGATGCGGACATTGATCGCTCCCGGAAGAAGCCGCGTCTCGTTGGACGCGAGGCCCGACATGGGCGGGAGGTAGGCGACGCGAATCCGGCCGGCCTCCGGCGGGATGGGCATCCGTCTTGCGGCATCTCTCCCCGGGAGCCGCAAGGGGCGGCAGTAGAACGATTCCTCGTTGGCGTAATCGAACTCCAGCCCGCAAGACCACTGCTTGCCGCCGCCGACGCCCTCGACATTGACGTCAATGCGTATGTTCTTCGTCTGTTGCCCCTCCGGAGCCCGGCGCACCGATCTGACGGCGAGGTTTCGCCAGAGATGAATCGCGTCCCGGACCGGGACGGATATGAGGTCCTTGCGGTTGATGGTTACGCCGGGACGCTTCTCCGGGGCGGGCTTGCCTTGCCGTTTCTCATTCCAGCGCTTTACCCCGATGCCCCAAAGCGCGAGGGACTGCAAAGCGGAGGTCTTGCCTGAGTCGTTGGGCCCGACAAAAACCACGGGGTTGCCAAGCTCGATGGCCTCCTCTCCAAATCTTTTGAAATTGCGGATGGTGAGTTTCGTCAGCATGGCGCAGCCTCTTTCACGCGGTCGGGGTTGAGGCGCTCCCACTTCCTGACGGCCAGGGCTTTGCGGCCCTCGACGGTGATGGGTTTCTCCCCACGGCCGTCGCGGGCGATGTCCTCGTCGGCGGCGGTCTTGAACCGGGCGTCTTTGATCTCCACGATGGCAGGGAAGTCCTGGCAGGGATAGCCTTGCCTTCGCCATGATTCCGCCAGCGTCGCCAGCCGTTGATAGAGATGTTCCATCAAGCAGAAGGAGCTCGCCAAATTATGACATATCGGACAAGGCTCGGGCGGCTCGCGCGGTCCGGCTTTCTTCTCACGCGGCTTGGGCGTTTTGCCTGCGGACCCGGGATTGAGAAGGCCTGGAAGATAGACTATACTTACCGACATGACGGACATCGGGTTCGGCGCCGCCTTCGTCGCCGGCTTGGCGTCCTTCCTCTCGCCCTGCGTGCTGCCCCTCGTGCCGGGCTATCTCTCGATGATCTCAGGGATGTCGTTGGCCGAGCTCTCCGGAAAGGCGGGCCGCGCCGGACCGGCCGTTCCATCCGGCGCCGCCTTGCGCTCGGGCCTGGCCTCGGCAGCATTCGTCCTGGGGTTCTCGGCCGTGTTCGTCGCCATGGGCGCCACGGCCTCGGCGCTAGGCTCCGCCGTGACCGCGCACCTGGGCGTCCTGACCAAGGTCGCGGGCGTCGTGGTCGTCGTGTTCGGGCTGCACCTGGCCGGAGCCTTCACCATCCCGCTCCTCTACCGCGAGAGGCGCTTCTCCATGTCGGCCTTGAGGCCCGGGTACGCCGGCGCCTTCCTCATGGGGATGGCCTTCGCCTTCGGGTGGAGCCCCTGCATCGGACCCATCCTGGCGGCCATCCTCGCCATGGCCGCGACCCAGGAGAGCGTCCTGCGCGGAGTGGCGCTCCTGTCGGTCTATTCCCTGGGGCTGGGCCTGCCTTTCCTGGCCGCGGGCCTGGCCTTCGACCGCTTCGTCGGCTGGATGGCCCGCTACAAGCCCTTCATCCGGTGGGGGGAGATCGCGGCCGGGGTCCTCCTGGTCGCCTTGGGGGTCATGATCTTCTTCAACAAGACGGCCCTGCTCACGCGCCTGGTGCCCGGCGGCTTGTGGCGGTTCGCGCGCTGATCCCACCCACGGGAAGCGATGAAGAAATTGCTAGAATGACCCTCATGCAGGACACAGCGGCCGTCCTCCCCGACACTCCCTTGATGCGGCAGTACCGGGAACTCAAATCCAGGCAGCTGGACACCATCCTTTTCTTCCGCTTGGGCGATTTCTACGAGATGTTCGGAGAGGACGCCCAGACCGCGGCGCCCGTGTGCGGGCTCTTCCTGACCGCCCGTCAGGGCGTCCCCATGTGCGGCATCCCCCATCACAACCACCAGCACTACGTTGCCAAGCTCATCAAGGCTGGCTACAAGGTCGCCATCGCCGACCAGATGGAGGAGCCCTCCAAGGCCAAGAAGCTGGTGAGCCGCGAGGTCACCCGCACGGTCACCCCGGGCACGGTCATCGAAGACGAGCTCCTCGAGCCCACCATGACCAACTACCTCGTCTCTCTCGATGTGGACCTCGTGGGCTGGGGGGCGGCCGTGATCGAGGTCTCGACCGGGGAGTTCTGGGCCACCCAATCGCTCAACGACCAGGGCTCGCGCAAGCTCAAGGCCCTCCTCTCGCGCGTGCGGCCCGCGGAGGTCCTGTGCTCGGCCAAGGCCGCCGAGAGCTTGAACCTCCGGCTCGAGTTCCCGTCGGCGTGCCTGACTCTGCGGGAGCACCCGCCCGTCTGGCGCGAGGACCTGCCGGCCGCCCAGCCCCTGCCGGGGCATGACGGCTTCCTCTTCGACGGCACGCCTCCGGCCGGCAGTCCGGAGCCCCGCCGGGGCTCCGGACCCCAGCCGAAGGCTGGGTCCGCTTGGGCCGGCTCGCCGACCTGGGTCAACCACCATCTGGCGGCCGCGGCGGCCCAGCGCTGCCTGCGTTACCTCGCCGAGACCCGGTTCCACCTCCAGGACTTGCTCGAGCCGCAGTACCGCGAAAGCTCGGCCGAGATGCAGCTCGACGAGACCGCCATCCGCACCCTCGAGCTGGTAGAATCCTCGGACGGCAACCGACGCCACACCCTATGGGGCACGCTCGACTGCTGCTCCACCCCCATGGGCAGCCGCACCCTCAAGGCCTGGATCCTGCACCCCTCGATCGACATCGTTGAGATCGGCCGCCGGCAGAACTGCGTCGTCGAGCTCTTGGACAAGCCCGACGTCCGCGGCGCGCTGGCCCAGCACCTGCGCGAGATCTCGGATCTCTCCCGCGTCATCAACCGCCTGGCGACGAGGCAGGCCTCCCCTCGGGACCTAGGCGCCCTGAGGGACTCCCTCGCCCGGCGCGCCGACATCGTCAAGCTCCTCTCCGAGAACCAGTTCTGCCAGGAGCTCGCCGACACCGCCGCGCAGATCGAGGCCGTCTCCAAGAAGCTCGAGCCCTGCCACGCCCTCCTTTCAAGGGCCCTCTCCGACAAGGTCCCGGTCAAGATGTCGGACGGCACGCTGATCCGGCCCGGCTATCATCAGGAGCTCGACGAGCTCAAGGCCCTCAAGTCCGACAGCCACTCCTTCCTCGCCAAGCTCGAGGCCCACGAGCGCAAGGTCACCGGCATCCCCTCGCTCAAGGCCGGCTACAACTCCGTCTTCGGCTTCTACCTCGAGGTCACCCGCACCCACCAGAGCAAGGTGCCCGCCCGGTACGTGCGCAAGCAGACGCTCACCACCGCGGAGCGCTACATCACCCCCGAGCTCAAGGAGCTCGAGAACAAGATCCTCAACGCCGAGGACCGGATACTGCGCCTGGAGGCCCGGCTCTTCGAGGATCTCCGGCAGGAGACCGTCAAGTACCACGGCCTCGTCATGGGCCTGGCGCACCTCCTGGCCGAGATTGACGTCTTGAGCGCCCTGGCCGAGACCGCTTCCCGGCGCGACTACGTCCGCCCGACCGTGGACCTCGGCTACGACCTGAAGGTGGTGGACGGCCGCCATCCGGCGCTGGAATCCCTCATGCCGGCCGGCGCCTTCGTGCCCAACAACCTCGCCATCGACGCCTGCGACCCGAGGATCGTGATCCTGACCGGCCCGAACATGAGCGGCAAGTCCACCTACCTCAGGCAGAGCGCGCTGATCGCGCTCATGGCCCAGATCGGCTCGTTCGTCCCCGCCAAGGAGGCCTCCGTCGGCGTGGTGGACAAGATTCTCACCCGCATCGGGGCCCAGGACGCCCTGGCCCAGGGGCAGTCCACCTTCATGGTGGAGATGCGCGAGACCTCCCACATCATCAAGTCCGCCACCGTCCGGAGCCTCCTCATCCTCGACGAGATCGGCCGCGGCACCTCGACCTTCGACGGCATCTCCATCGCCTGGGCCGTCCTCGAGCACCTGCACGCCTCTTACCGGGGGCAAGACGAGGACGCTCGAGGCCCGTGGGCCTTTGGCCCACGGGTCCTCTTCGCCACGCACTACTTCGAGCTGACCGAGCTGGCCCAGCTCCTTGAAGGGGTGGTGAACTTCAACGTCGAGGCCAAAGAGTGGACCGACGCTACCGGCCGCACCGAAGTGGTCTTCCTGCACAAGATCTCCGAGGGGCCGGCGGACCGCTCCTACGGCATCCACGTGGCGGCCTTGGCGGGCCTCCCCGCCGGCTGCCTGGCCCGGGCCCGCGAGATCCTCTCCCGGCTCGAGAACGAGTCCGCCTCGCACAAGCTGGCCCAGGCCCGCGGCCCGGGGGAGCTCGCCCCGGGGGAGGAACCGACCCTGCCCATGTTCGACGAGCATCCGGTCCTGCACGCCCTGCGGCTGGTGAACCCGGACTCCATGACGCCGCTCGAGGGCCTCTGCGCCCTCTCGGAGCTGAAGAAGAAGCTCTGACCGAGACGATGGCGACCATCCGCCGGCTGGCCCCTTCGGTCTCGAGCCTCATCGCCGCCGGGGAGGTCGTCGAGCGCCCGGCCTCGGCCCTAAAGGAGCTCATCGAGAACGCCCTCGACGCGGGCGCCCGCAGGATCAGCGTCGAGTTCGCGGGAGCGGGGAAATCGCTCATCCGGGTCTCGGACGACGGCCGCGGCATGGACCGCGAGGACTGCGCCTTGTGCCTCGAGCGGCACGCCACTAGCAAGATTTCGACCTTGGGCGACCTCGATCGCTTGGCGACCTTCGGCTTCCGCGGGGAGGCGCTCTTCGCCATCGCGGCGGTCTCGAAGCTCGCCCTGACCAGCGCATGCCAAGGCGCCAAGGGCGGCTGGCGCGTGGAGGCCCAAGCGGGCGAGGTCGTCAAGTCGGGCCCCGCCCCCGCGCCCGGCGGGACCACGGTCGAGGTCCGCGACCTCTTCTTCAACACGCCGGCGCGCCTCAGATTCCTGCGCTCGGACGCCTTCGAGTCTTCCCGCCTCATCCAGACCCTCGAGGAGGCGGCTCTGGCCAACCCGGAGACGGGGTTCTCCCTCAAAACCGATGGGCGCAAGTCCCTGTCCTTCGCCCCCGTGAAGGCCAAATCCCCCCTGGAAGCCTTCCGGACGCGGGTGAAGGCCGTGCTCGGGGCCGAGGCCTCCGAAGGGCTCGTGTCGGCGGTCTGCGAGCGGCCGGGCTTCAAGGCCTGGCTCTTCTTCTCCCCGGCCGATCGCCTGGCAGCCACCCGCAGCCTCCAGCACTGGCTCGTCAACAAGAGGCCCGTGCAATCAAGGGCCCTTCAGTCCGCGCTCTATCGCGCCTTCCGCGACACGCGGACCAAGGACCGCCATCCCGTGTGCGTGGCCCATCTCGCGCTCGCCCCGGACCAGCTCGACGTCAACGTGCATCCCGGCAAACGGGAGATCCGCTTCAAAAGCGAGCGCGAGGTCCACGACGCCGTGGCGGTCCTCATCGAGCGCGCCCTGATCCAGTCGCGCTCGCCCTTGATGGGTTCGCTGACAAGCGCGCCCATCGTGGTGAGTTCCCCGGCCCATGCCTACGGCGCCGGACACGGTCCGGCGCCGCATCATGACGATTTCCTCAATCTCGAATTAAGGACTTCCGAATCACTCTCCACCAGGCCGGGAGACCCGGCCTGGTGGAGAGCCCCGTACCGGTATCTCGGCCAGATCGAGGGGAGCTTCCTCGTCTTCGAGGCCGCGGGGGGCCTCTTCGTGCTCGACCAGCACGCGGCCGCCGAACGCATCCTTTTCGAGAAGTACATGGCCGCCCTGCGCCGGCGCGGCCAGGCGGCCCAGCCGCTCATGCTCCCGCTGGCCCTGGAGATCGGGGCCTCCAGGCGCGCGGAAGTCCTGGCGCTCAAGGACAGCCTCGCCGAGCTCGGTTTCGAGGTCGAGCCCTTCGGCAAGACGGCCATCCACCTCACGGCCGCGCCCGCGGTGTTCCGCAAGGCCTCGGACCTCAAGGACGTGGTCCTGCGGCTCCTCGACTACCTCGAAGACCCGGCCCACGCCGCCTTCGACGTCGCCCGCGGCGCGGCCGCGACGGTCGCCTGCAAGCGGTCGGTCAAGGCGCACGACCCCCTGACCCAGGAAGGTGCCCTGCGCCTGCTCGAAGACCTCAAGGACTGCGCCGACGGGACGGCCTGCCCGCACGGCCGGCCCACCATGCTGGCCATCTCCCGCGACGAGTTGGCCCGGCGGTTCGACCGGTCTGGAGCGCCGTGAGGCGCCGACCCGCACCATGTCTCACGAAGAAGGAGGAGTGCTTGATGAAACGGATCAGAACGCAGACCACTAGCGCCTCCGAACGACCGGAGGCGCTAGGATGACCCCGGAAGCCGAGAAGCTCCTCAAAGTCTACGAAGAACCCGACACCATCGAGATCATGGTCATCGAGGACGGCTCGGCCTACGTCGAGAGGGTCTCCGAGCCGGACCTCGTGGAACTCCCCTTCAAGGTGTCCCTTCCGGCGCTCGGCGAGTTCGTCCAGCACCTAGTGGGCCCCTCCGAGCGCTTCGGGCCCGAGCGGCCCTACGCCGACCTCTCGGCCAAGGACGGCTCCCGCGTCCACATCATCGTCTCCCCCCTCACCAGGAGCGGCGCCTGCCTGACCGTGCGCAAGCGCCCCGCCTCGCGGCCGTCCCTCGACGAGATCGTCGCCAACGGCACCATCCCGGAACGCTGCGCCGAGTTCCTCAGGTTCGCGACCAACAACAAGCAGAACCTCCTCATCGTCGGAGGCACCAGCTCGGGCAAGACGACCCTCTTGAACGCCCTGGCCGCGCTCTCGCCCGCGCAGAACCGCGTCCTCGTTCTCGAGGACACCCCGGAGCTCGTGCTCCCGCAGAAGCACGTCATCTACCTGAAGACCCGCAACCGCGACCCCAAAGGCAACCCCGACGTCACCCTGCGCGACCTCCTCATCAACTCCCTGCGCATGCGGCCCGACCGGATCATCATCGGCGAATGCCGCGGCGCCGAGGCCTTCGACATGCTCTCCGCGATGAACGTCGGCCACGACGGGGTCATGGCGACCATCCACTCCAACTCCTCGCGCGAGGCATTGGCGAGGCTCGAGGTCCTGTGCCTCATGTCCGGCGTGGACTTCCCCTTGAAGGCCCTGCGCGCCAACATCGTCCAGGCCCTCGACCTCATCGTCTTCATGACGAGGCTCCCCAACGGCTGCCGCACCATCGCCCAGGTGACCGAGGTGACCGGCATCGAGCAGGACATCATCACCCTCTCCGACCTCTTCAAGCTCGAGTCGCACCGCTCGGCCGAGGGCACGACGGTGGCGCTCAAGCCCACCGGCACCATGCCAAAATTCTACGACCACCTCCGCCGCCAAGGCATCGAGCCGCCGCTGGAGTTCTTCCAGGAAACCTAGCCCGCGCCCCCCGTCAGAACCCTGAGGCGCTTGCCCTCAATCGGTCCACAATCTCTTTGAAGGTCGGGCTCGGCGACAGCAACAGCGTGTTCATCACGCCGAATTCCTCTTCGAAGAGGCGGTAGACTTCCCCGTCAGGAAAAGTGAGGGCGGCCTTCGATGCGAACCTCCTGCAGATCCGCGACCGCCAGCCCTGCGGCCAGGGCCCTCTCCAGCGCCCAACTCGTGAAGTCCCTCGGCTCGTTCGGCGCGGTCCGCGCGAAGCCCACCTCAAGCAGGACCTCCTGCCTCAATCCCGGCATCGGCTCGAAGCGGGGACGGGTACTCCAATCCGATGCAGCCATTCTACGCCTTCTTGTCGTCCCGGCCGCGGACCCGCTCGGCCCTCATGCCCGGAATCGCAATCCGCCCCGCCAAACCGCCGAAGAACTCGAAAGCGCTTGGCGACGCATGAGCCTCCCGCAGGACCGCCCGCGCCGCCGGCTTGCCGTAGCGCGCGAGGTTCTCGCTGAGCTTGGCCTGATCGAAATCTCCGCGACGGCGCCTTAAGTTGTCGAGCACGAGAGTAGTTGTTGTAGAGCTGGGTCAAGCCCAGCCCGAGCTCCGTGAAATAGTTGTCGGAAGTCGGCAGGAAATCGTCCGTCTTGAGAAAAGCGCGGACAAGCTCGGCCTCGTCCGGCGGCGTGTCTCCGAAGGGATTCTTGCGCGGCCGATAGTACGGCCCATAGCCGAGCTTGCGGACCTCACCGCGCTCGACAAGGGTCTTCAGATCGCGGTCCACGGCCGCGATGCATTGACAAAGTCGGCAATCTGACCTATAATATGACCAGCAAGTTGGAGGGAGCATGAAATCCTACACCCTGACCCAGCTCAAGGCCGACGCCAGCCGGATCATCCGCAACGCCCGGGCAACGCATCAAGAAGCCCTGGTGACGACGCACGGCAAGCCCATGGTCCTGCTGGTACCCGTGACCGAGGAGGACGTGGCGTGGACCGCGATGCCGATGGTCCGCACTCGGCTCGCGCGCGCGCTGCGAGAGCGGCAAGGCCGCAGATCCCCCTGAACCGCCGGAGCCACCGCCGCCAAGACCCAACATGGAACCTAAGCTGCTGAGGAAGCCGCTCTTGCCCGCTTTCTTAGAACCGCCGCTGTCGCTCTGAGTGGAAGAACGTGACGTTCGGAATCCACTCCTGCGTGGGCACCTTGGTCAGGGGATAGTCGTAGGCCAACTCTCGGATGTGCTTTTCGATCCGAGCCCGCGGCGAGTAGAACAGGTAGACCCGCCACGCGCTGATTTCCAGATTGGTGATAAAGACGTGGTACGCGTACCTCTTGTCCTTGAAGAGCTTGAGCTGCTTGGCCTCGACAGGGTCCTCCGGGATGGGCCTGCGCACGACCACAAACCGATGCTTCTTGCCTTCGCCCCACGTCGTCGGCCGATGCCGAAACTCCCCGACCTCCCAGCCGTTGCCCATCTTGGTGAAGCGGCAGTTCTGCGCCTCGGCCTTGATGGTCTTGCGCTCCACAGCGACGATCACGAACCCGTAGCCTTCCTCGTCGAGAAACTCGACCACACGCCTGCCGAAGAAGCCCGAGTCTATGCGGAAGCGGACGCGGGATCGGGGGATGCGCTTGGGGACCTTGGCCAGGCAGACCTGGATAAAGGGCTTGGCCCCTGTCGCGGCCCCGGCATCCCCGGGGCGCAACGAGCCGTGCCAGAATTCCTGGAAGCGGGACTCGAAGGCCAGCAAGGGATGGTAGGAACGGCGTCCGTGCTTCTTGGGATTGTAGCCCACGCGCGCGCTCTCGATCAGCCGGCCGTAGATCACGACCACCGTGGAATCGATGTCGAAGAGCAGGCTGGTGCGCTTGCGAGGCCGGTCGAACAGTCTCTGCCGAAGCAGCTCGTGCACGCGGGCAATCTGTCGGATGTGCGCGGGAGTCATCCGCTTCAAGAACCTGCGGATGGCGGTTTGGTCCGGAAAACGGTCCAGGCCAACAAGTCGTTGGAACGCTCCGTTGTACTGGAGTATCTGCGTCTCGTTGACACGGTCCATGCCTGCGATGATCGCGTAGAGGATCGCGAGCACCATGTCCGCAGGCTGAAAATCGCGGAAGCGCGGCCCTGGCCGGAGATGTTGCTGGAGCAAACGCCTCAGACCCAGCTTCTGACAAAAACGCTGGATCAAGTAGACGCCCGCGAAGTGCGTGAGGTGCGGTTTCTCGAAGGAAACGACGACTTTTCGGAGACCTTTCGGCATTGCACACAAAAGCCCCCCAGGGGGGTGTTTCTGTGCAGAGCCATTTTAGCATTCCAGATATCATGTTTGTCGTCGAGAATTAGGTCGATGGCTTCAAGTTTTGGCGGACAAATAGCGCATCATTGAGGATATAACCCTTGAAAGCCACGCCGATGAGGAGCGCCACGGCCGCGACGCCCGCGAGCATCAGCATGAACTCCACCGTGGTCTGACCTTGCGCCTGCCGGAAAAGTGGGTGAGGTCGAGAGATATGGGTCTTGACAAATCAAGTATTCGTGTTATACTGAAAGTGCCGGGTAGGTGCCCCGCCCCGAACTCGGCGGTTGGTGCCGCGAGTCGTACGCCGAGCCGTAACGCCGAGACGCAGTCGGACCGCAGTCGCCGTCGTCGCGAGCAGTCGCCGTGGTCGTGGGTAGTCGCCGTCAGCCGTCGCCGCATGGCCGAGTTGGGGGCGGATTACCCGGCAAAGTTTGAGGCGCTGAGGCAGTCGACTGGAACGACGCTTGCCCCAGCGCCTCGCGATTTATGGGCAAACCTCACGGTCCTCTTTCCCGCCCTCTCCTCCCCTTCAATTTCCCCGTTGACAACTTCGCATTCTGGTGCTATAATCATAATGACCATTATGACCCATACGATATCGGCATTGAAGGCCCGGCAGAATCTCGGGGATATCCTCAACCGGATCGCCCTGAGGAGGGATCAGTTCATCATCGAGCGCGACGGCCGCCCCATGGCGGCGGTCATCCCCATCGAGCAGTTCGAGCGCATCCATGAGGCCGCCCGCGCCCTCTTGTCCGACGCCATGGCGAAGTCCAGGGCACGCGGCCGGGCCGTCCCGGCCGGGTCGGAGGAAACCTTGGCCGACGAGGCCAAGCACTCCTCCCGCGGGAAACGCCGCCCCGCCTGATGCGGGCCGTCCTCGACTGCAACGTCTATGCGAGCGCCCTGATCAACCCGGACGGACCATCGGGACTCATCCTGGATTCGCTCATCGCGGGCGGATTCGAATGCGTCCTGACTCCCGCCATCATCGAGGAGACGCGAAGGACCCTGTCGTATCCCAAGGTGCGCTCCAGGGTCGCGAGGACGGATGAGGAGATCGTATCGCTGCTGGCAGCGTTGTCCGTCTTGTCCCTCTGGGTCGAGGACGTGCAAGGCGGCGACGTCATCGTCGCGCAGGACCCCGACGACGATGTCTACGTGCGGGCGGCCTTCGAGGCCGCCGCCGACATGATCGTATCAGGCGACGCCCACCTGCTGGGGATGAGGGAATATCGGGGAATTCCCATCGTCCCTCCGAAAGCCTTCGCGGACCTGCTCGTCACTCCAGGGCTCGGGCCAGCGCCTCTTTGAACTCCCCGGCCGTCTGGTAGCGGTCCTTCCAATCGGGAACGGTCGCCTTGTCCACCACGGCGGCCACGGCATCCGGCAGCTCCACGCCGCGCTTGCGGATGGGGATGAGCCGGTCCTTCAAGATGGCAGCGCAGGCGTCGCGCTCGGAGTCGAGGTCGTAGACGAGTCGGTTGGTCAGCATGTGGTAGAGCGTCGCTCCCATGGAGAACACGTCGGACGCGGGCCGGGCCCCCCGGAAGTCCTTGAGCTGCTCCTTGGGCATGAAGGCCAGGGTGCCGCCGCGCTGGCCCGAAGCGGTCATGCCGCTCAGGCCGGCGAGGATGAAGTTCTTGGCCAGCCCGAAGTCGGCGACCTTCGCCGCCGCGTCTTCTCCCTTGCCGGCCAGCAGGATGTTATGGGGCTTCAAGTCCCGATGCACGATCTCCTTGGCATGGGCGAAAGAAAGCCCCTCCAGGGCCTCCAGCATGATGCGGCCCGCCCGCTCGAGGCTCAAAGAGCCGGCCTTGTCCATGAGGTCCGAGACGCTCCCCCCCTCGCAGTATTCCATGGCGAAGAACAACCCTCCGTCGGCGGTCCGGCCCTCCTCGAAGAACTCCACGATGTTGGGGTGCTTCAAGTCCATCGTGACCTTCATCTCGCGGCTGAAGAGCTCGACCTGCTTCTTGGCGGCTCTTCGGCCGTGGACCTTCACGCACTTTATCGCGACCACCCTCCCGTCGGCCTCCCGCCGTCCGAGATAGACCTTGCCCATGCCGCCCTCATCGATCTCCGCCTGCACGGAGTAGCCCGGGAACCGGACCGGCTCTTCGGGCTTAAGCGGCTCCAAGGCGCCGGCCAGGAACTGGGTGAAGCGCCCAGGCTCCTTGGGCATCGCCGCCGAGCAGCGCTCGCACAGGAAAGGCCCCCGCGCCTCGTCATGGGGCGCGCAGACCCGGACCTCCTCTCGGCAGTTCCCGCATTCCTCGAAGACCCTCAGTTCCACCTCGAACTCGGTCTTGCCGGCCTTGATGCGGTCCCCGTGCCTGAGCGCGACCGCCTGGCTGCGGCCGGCCCCTTCCTCCGGGGTCTCGCCCCTCTCCCTGCCGCCGCATCTGCGGCCGTTCACATGGGTCCCGTTCTTGCTCCCGAGGTCCCGGAGCTCGGCATCGGGGGGGTTCACCTCCAGCAGGAAATGGTTGGAGGAGATGTAGGGGTCGTCAGGGATGGAGCACTGGCAGTCCTCGGACCTGCCGAACACGAACATGTCGTGCCGGTCGAGCTCGAAGACGCGGCCTTCCTGCTGGCCCTTGACCGCCTTGAGGACGATGGTCGCGCGCATGAGCGGCCTTCAGCCGGGATGCCTGAGGTCCACCACCATGGCGGTGACGTTGTCCGCGCCGCCCGCCTCGTTGGCCTCATCCACCAGCCGCCGGCAGGCGGCTTCGCCGTCCCTCTCGGCGGATAGGACCTCCCGGATCCTCTCGTCGGCCAGCATCCCCGTCAGCCCGTCCGTGCACAAAAGCATGCGGCAGGCTCCCTTCAGGTGGAGCATCCTGACGTCGGCCTGAGCCTTGCCCTCCATCCCGGCGTGGCGGGTGAGGGTGTTGCGGCCCGGATGGGTCCGGGCTTCCTCGACCGTGATCTTGCCGAGCCTGAGCATGAGAGCCGCGACCGAATGGTCCTCAGTGAGCCGCCGCAGCCCGTTCCCCTTCATGAGATACGCCCGGCTGTCGCCCAGGTTGGCGACATAGGCGCAACGCCCGCGCACGAGCGCAAGGACCACGGTCGTGCCAGTGCCCTGAAGCCTGGGGTCCCGGCCGGCGCGTTCGCCCAGGCCCGCGCTGAAATCCGCCACGGCCTCCCGGATCGCGTCTTCGACCGCCTTCTCGAGCGGCCTCTCCAAGGCCGCGAGCCTTTCCAAAAGCAGCTTGGGCAGGATATCGGCCGCGGCCTTGGACGCCACCACGCCCGCGTTCTGTCCCCCCATGCCGTCCGCGACCAGAAAAAGCCCCTGGTCCTGGTCCGCGAACCAGGCGTCTTGGTTCTCGGCCCTGCGCAGCCCCACATCGCTCAGGGCGCAAACGACGCACTCATAGCCCCCAACAAGCCGCTTCATGGCGTGATGCCCCGCACTCAGCGGTAGACTTCCCTCCTGTGCCCGACCTTGACCACCACGACTTGCTTGAGCGTATCGTCCACTGAATAGACCACGCGCCAGTCCCCTTGCCGGATGCGGTAGCGGTCCTCCCCGGAGAGCTTCTCGCATTGATGGGGCCGCGGGTCCTCCGCCAGTCTCTTGACCTTCTCCATCAGAAGGCGAAGGTGAGTCTTGGGGACCGCGCGCAGCTCCCGCTCCGCGGAAGCTCGGACGGAAACCCTATAGGAGCCCATCCGCCTTGAGCTTCCGCAGGACATCCTCGAAGGGCCTGGCAGGCTCCCCCTTGCGGTCCTCGAATGCCTCCAGGTCTAGCGAATCCTCCTTCAGGCTCAAGCGAACCGCGTCGGCGACGATGGCGGAAAGGCCGCGGCTGGTCACCGCCGCCTTGAGCTTGAGCGCCCGGTAGAGCCTGTCGTCGAAAGAAATGGTCGTGCGTGTCATACAGATAGTTTAGCATCTAGATGCTTTGGTGTCAAGATGCTTCGCCGATGCCCTCGATCTCGCGCAGCTTGGCAAGACTCGCGGGGCGCCGCATCGCCAACTCCGCGAGTTCGCGGTTGTTCAGGACAGGACAGTCATTGTCCCTGGACTTGCGGGCTTGGCCCGCGGTCGGCGGGGGGGGACATGCGTGCCGGACGGCTACGGCGCGGGACGCCGAGACCCGATCCACCAATCCCGGAAGGCATTGAGTCGGGGCAGGGACTCCCTGTCCTTGACCCGCCCAGAGGCCTCCTTACTGCGGATGATGTCGTCGAGATGGCAGACGCGCAGGCCTTCAACGACGAGAGCCCGCCCATCCGCCTCGGCGAACGTCTCGATTCCGTCCGGGGCGAAGATGAGATCAAGGTCGAATGGCCCGTAGCGGAGCTGGATGAAATCCTTGCCTCGCTCGATCTCCGAACGGTGCCGGGGAGTGAGGGGGAATCCCAACTCGGCCAGGGCCAGGACCAGAGCGCGCCCGTTCTCCGGGCTCTTCTCGACAAAGATATCGGCGTCCTGGGTAGTGTCGGGATAGCCCAGGATGATGGCTCCTGATTTGCCCAGAAAGAGGTAGCGAACGCCCCGCCTCTTGAACGCCTCGGCGATGTCCCGGGCTTGGCGGTACTCAAAGGGTCCGGCCATAGCCGAGCCAGGAAGGCAGGTTCTCCTCGCACCAACGGCGGTAGTCGGCCATCGTGTCAAACGACCGGTACGGCGCATCGTCCAGCACGGGCTTGTAGGTATGGATGAACGCATACCGCAGCCGCTGCTCCAAGGTTCGTTGAGCGGCCGCCTTAAACTCTTCCGTCCATTCCTCCCATTCGGCGGGAATTCGACGCGTCACAAGACCAGTTTAGCATCCAGCCAAGGCTAATTCAACGGCTGCCTGGCGAGCGCGCCGGTATGCGGCGGATACCCGACATCCCAGGTTGCCGCCAGCCTATCCGTCCGGCACGCACCTCCCGGCCTGATGGCTTGCGCCCCCTGCCCAGCGACAGATTGGACGCGGGGAATCGTCTATTGACAGTGTAACATGCCCCTGTTATACTTCACGCGGCCGCGCGGATACGCGCGGACAGCGCCACGCCGGGGGCGTTAGACATTTCCCAATAAGTGACCGCTCGCTTCTTCCGGCTCGTCGTATTCGCCTCCTTGGCCGCGTCCGGCCGCGAGGCGGCGGCGCAGTTCTCCCTCCCCTACGACCCCGACTTCCCGTCCGAGCCCGCGAAGGCGGAACAGCCGGCGGCCCCGAGGCCGGTCGAGGCGCCGGCTGTCCCGGCCGCCCCCGCCGCCGGAGCCGAAGCCGGGGAGCCCGCCGTGGCCGTGCCCGCGGCCGCCGGCCCCTTCCTGCTCCGGGACCGGCCCGACAAGGACCGCATCTTCGAGAAGCCGGCGGAGCCTCCGGCCGGGACCGCGGCTGAGCCCGTCGACTTCTCGGAGTTTCGCAAGGGCTTGAAGCCCATCGAGTTCTCCCGGGAGAGATGGAACCAGGCCCGAGACAACATCGAAGCCGGCAAGGCCCCCGTCGAGGCGCCGGTCGTCATCCCCGGCCTCATCGAGCCGCGGGTGGCGGTCTCGACGGCGCCCCCGCACAAGCCGCCCCCTCCGGAGGTGGAGCTGCCGACCTACGGGACCAGCCTGTCGGTGACGGGCCGCAAGGTCATCTCCTTCCAGTACTCGGAGAAGCGCTACATCAACGAGCAGAAGTCCAGCAACCGGCCCATGACCTCGGGGATGCTCGACATCACCCAGCAGCTCCAGCTGCGCATGCAGGGCAAGGTCGGCCCCAAGATCTCGGTCAACGTCGACTATGACGACACCAAGGCCAACAAGCAGGACATCTCGGTGGTGTATCAAGGAGACCCAAACGAGGTCGTCCAGAACGTCTCCTTCGGCGACATCTACCTCTCGCTGCCTCCCACCGAGTTCGTCCAGTACAACAAGCAACTCTTCGGCATCCGGGCCGACGTCAAGTACAAAGGCCTCAAGGCCTCCCTCATCGGGAGCCGCACCAAGGGCCAGACCAAGTTCCGCCAGTACTACGGCAACACCCAGTTCGCCTCCGCCGACATCATCGACACCAGCTATCTCAGACGCCAGCACTACGACGTCTCCTTCTCCTCTCCGGGACGCCTGCCCATCCAGGGCGGATCGGAGCGCGTCTACCTCGCCCGGCAGAACCTGGGCGACCAGATCAACCTCAACGACGTGGTGCTCACCGTCGACGACCTCGCGGTGGGGAGCTCGAGCTTCACCGGCAGGTTCTCGCAGCTTACGGCCGGGATCGATTACACGATCGACTACGCCAAGGGCATCCTCACCTTCCGCTACCAGCTCCAGGACAAGGACGTCGCGGCCGTGGACTACGTCGACGCCAACAACCGTTCCATCACGGTCCAATCCACCACCACCGTGGCCGGCGGCACCGGCAGGCTCAAGCTCGTCAAGACCGCCTCCGACCTGCCCATCGCGGTCTCCACCGAAGTTGGCCACAACCGGGAGTTCAAGACCTTCTACTCCATCGGCCAGAACCAGATCGTGCGCGACGACGGCCGCGGGAACTTCGTGCTCAAGGTCCTCGACCCCACCACCCGCAACGAGGTCGGCTCCGCCCTCAACCCCCCGCAGAAATACCCCGAGACCATCGACGTGGACTTCGAGAACGGCATCTTCCGGCTGCTGTCTCCCTTCTCCGTGTCCAACTCCTGCCCGACGGTCCCCGACGGGGACATCCAGACGCCCGGCGGCATCTACTCCGCCACCCCCATCTCCAAGAGGCTCTTCCGCGTCGAGTATCACTTCCGGTTCAAAACCTTCTTCCTCGAGCCAAGCCTCGTCCCCCAGAGCGAGGTCGTGCTCCTCGACCGCGTGAAGCTGACGCGCAACGTGGACTACTTCATCGACTATGACGCCGGGTTCATCACCTTCTTCAACGAGGACCGCCTCCGCCCGGACTCCGAGATCTCCATCTCCTACGAGGTGGCGCCCTTCCTGGGGCTGTCCAACGAATCCCTGCTGGGGACGCGGGTCTCCTACGACTGGAAGAAGCTCTCCATGGGCTCGACGCTCCTCTACCAGGCCGGGATCAAGTCGCCATCGGTCCCCACCGTGACCGAGCTGGCCCGCAGCCTCCTCACCTACGAGTTCGACTCGAAGCTGACCGACATCCAGCTCTTGCGCTGGCTGCGCATGACCTCGGTGGCGGGCGAGTTCGCGCAAAGCCGCCACGACCCGAACCTCAACGACTATGCCCTGATCGACAACATGGAGGGCATCAAGGTCGAGACGATGGCGCCGACCCTGGACAGCTCCTGGAAGATCGGCGCTAACCCCGCCGGCATCCCGAGCGACCCTTTGAAGATACAGTGGCTCACTCGGGACGAAAAGGTCCTCCGGATCAGCCCCCGCTCCGAGGCCGGCTCCGAGGAGACCCAGAAGGTGCTCGTCCTCAAGTACGACTTCTCCGACGGGGGGACCCAGGAGGTCTCCATCGTCTATCCCTTCTCGGTCTCCGGCGAGGACTTCTCCCAGAAGAACATCCTCGAGGTCGTCATGCTGGGCGACTCCTCGGGCAACGAGATCAACTTCCATCTCGGCGGCATCGGCGAGGACGCGGACAACGACGGGGCCCTGGACACCGAGGACTCGAACCGCGACGGCCTCATCCAGGAGCTCGAAGACGTCGGCATGGCGTACGACCCCGCGGGCAAGCCCTCCGCGAGCTTCGGCGTCAAGAACGGCCGCATCGACTCCGAGGACTTGAACCTCAACGGCCGGCTCGACGGCCAGGACCTGAGCGGCGACGACTATGGCTACCTGGGGACCGACGCCAACAGCAACAACCAAAAGCTCCACGACGCGACGGACAGTTCCGACCACACGGTCATCGATTTCGGGAACGACAAGTGGCGCACCTTCCAGATCCCATTGAACATCTCGACCGCGACCGCCAAGGACTGGACCGCCATCAAGCACATCCGCATCTCGATCCGCAAGAAGGCGGGGGGGTCGGCCTGCGCGGCCTTCTTGAACTGCGGCATGGAGTTCGCCCGCATCGCGGTGGTCGGCAACTCCTGGCTCCGGGGGGCAGCCGGCGACCCCGCCACCGGCCAGGGGCAGACCGCCGCCGGAGAGACCCTGACCGCCACGCCCGTCAACTCCGTCGACAACCCGGACTATGTCCCCATCTTCAACGCGGCGGGCCAAGCGGCCGAAGCCTTCAAGGACCTCTACGGCGACGTCTCGACCCTGCAGAAGCAGACGGGGTCGAGGAACATCTCGGAGCAGGCCCTGCAGCTCGAGTTCGACAAGATGGGCGCGGGCTCGGTGGTCTTCACCAAGCGGATCTTCGGCCGCGCCGTGGACATCAGCCAGCACAAGCACTTCAACTTCCTCGTCTACGGCAACGCCGACGCCGTCAACTCCGACGTGACGGGGAACAAGGTCTTCTTCCTGCGCGTCGGCAACGACGTCAACTTCTTCGAAGCCCGGGTGCCCATCACCTTCACCGGCTGGCGCAAGATCGAGATCCACCAGGCCGACGCGAACGGCGACATGATCGCCGAGGAATGGCGCGCCACCGCCCCTGACGTCGTCATCATCTCGAGCGGCAGCCCCAGCCTCCAGCAGGTCGCCCAGGTCGTGGCCGGCGCGCGCTGCGTCGGCGCCACGGCCGTCCCAAAGGGACGGCTCTACTTGAACGAGATCTATCTTTCCGAGCCCGTGACCAGGGTCGGCCTCGCCAAGAAGCTCGAGGCCAACTTCGACATCCCCGGCTGGGCCTCCTTCGGGGTCAAGCACTGGTCGCGCGACCGCAACTTCCAGACCCCGACCTCCGTGGTCACCAACCAGAACCGGCGGGAGGACTCCACCTACCTCAACTTCAGCCGCCTGCGCTTCTTACCCATGAACTTCTCCGTCTCGCGCGCCGTCACGGAGACCCCCTCCACCGTCAAGACCGGGGACCTATCCAACACCGTCAACCTCCTGCAGCAGGGCAAGGTGACCAACTGGAACGGGAGCGCCTCGGGCAACTTCTCGCTGGGGTCCTGGCCGAGGCTCAGCCTCGGCCACACCCATGCCCGCACCGAGTACGACCTGCTCACGCGCGCGGACGACCGCCAGACCTACAACGCCTCGCTCACCTACGGGGTCCCCCTCGACTGGAGGGTCCTGCCCAAGACCGTCGACGCCAGCTATTCCATGTCCCGCTACCAAGTGAGCTTCGAGTCGCCCGCGGCCAGGCGTCTCCCCGGCAACGCCAACACCAGAGAGCTCGGCCAGACCTACATCGGCCGCATGACCTTCACGCCGTGGCAGGGGTCGGGATTGAACCCGAACTACTCCCTCACCCGTGTCATCGAACGGCGCGCGGACCTCACCTCCACCGGAGAGATCGCCAAGGCCTACCCCAAGTCCCTCAACCAGAGCGCCGGGTTCAACTCGAACTGGAGGCTCCTGAGGTGGCTCAACCCCCAGCTCAACTACGCCGTAGACATCATCGAGAACAACATCCTCAGCGTCTCCACCTTCGTCGTCTTCGGGCCCCCCTTCGTCTTCGACGTCGGCGACATCAAGACCGTCAACCGCAACGCCAACGGCTCCGTGAACCTCCCCATCTCCATCGGCGAGATTTTCCCCAAGACCAAGTTCTTCCGGTCCTTCCACACCGCTTCGAGCTACCAGGTCCAGGACGGCGACGTGTGGAACAACGTGGAGAAGGGCCTGCGCTCCCAGTTCGGGCTTTGGGTGCGCGAATCCCTCAAGCCCCAGAACCCGGCCGCCCAGCGCTCCAACCAGACCCTGCGCGACACCGTCAACTCCTCCCAGCGCTGGAACCCCCTCGAGGCCTACGGCATCCGGGGCCGGCTCTCCGCCTTCAAGACCATCGCCCTCTCCAACAACTACGTCAAGTCCGTCGAGCGCACCGACGTGACGGGCACGGTCTCCAAGAGGATCTCCACGACCCTGCCCGACATGGTGGCCTCGGTCGGCCAGCTCGAGAAGCTCTGGTTCACCGACCGCTGGATGGCCAACACCCAGATGAACTTCAAGTACTCGTTGCGCAAGACGGAGACCGTCGCCACGACGCTTGAGGACGCGGAGTCCTTCGGCACGGACCTGCGCACCATCGTGCTCAAGAAGTTCGACAGTCTCGTCAACTACAACTTCAGCATCTCCGAGAAGAAGGACCTGCGCATCAATGAGATGGTCCAGCGCACCTCCCACGAAGACGCCACGGTCCAGGTCACCTTTGACGTCCGGAAGTTCCGCTTCACCCCCAAGTTCGACTACACCAACGACGTCACGCGCCTCGGCACGGGATTGAAGACCCAGGACCTCACCACCCTCGCCCCGAGCCTGCTCGTGCGCGCGGACCTGGCGCTACCAAAGGGATTGAAGCTGCCGGGAGCCTCCAAGCCCCTGATGTTCACCAACCGCATCATCTGGACCACCACCATGTCCATGCTGCAGAAGACATCCCCCATCACCATCGCGGACAACTCGAGGCTCCTCGCCGTCAACACCAGCGGCGACTACGAAATCGCCAAGAACCTGCGCATGACCATGAACGGCGCTCTCATGCGCCTTTGGCACAAGTACCTCAAGGAGGAGGAGTACGTCTCCTACCAGCTCGGCAGCACCCTGACGTTCCAATTCTGACGGCATTCACTAGGAGGATTCCATGTCGACGAAGGAATTGAGGATCGCGACCAAGTCCCGCACCGAGCTCGTCGACATCACCGCGGACATCCTGGACCACCTGCGCGCCGTCGGCGCCAAGTCCGGTCTGCTCACGGTCTTCGTGCCCCACACGACGGCCGGGGTGACCATCAACGAGAACGCGGACCCCGACGTCGCCTCCGACATCACCGGGTTCATGACCGAGCTCGTGCCCCGGAACGCCGGCTTCTCCCACTCCGAGGGCAATTCCGACGCCCACATCAAGAGCTCTCTGTTCTCTCCGTCGCTCACCCTGATCGTCGAAGGCGGTGCCCTGCGCCTTGGTACCTGGCAGGCCGTCTATTTCGCGGAGTTCGACGGCCCCCGGAGCCGGCAAATCTGGCTCAAGTTCGTCGCCGGCTAGGGAACCAAACGCCGCCTCGCTCGTATATGGGATGTGGGCTTCCTCGCCGCGGCGCGCTCAGTCCTCCTCCATTGGGTCTTCCCCCAGGCCTGTTGCCATTGCAGGGAAGGCCTGGCCAGAGACCACCCCTCCCCCCTTTGCCGAGCGTGTGAAGCCAGGCTTCGTCAGGCCGAGCCTCCCTTCTGCGCCCGCTGCGGCGACAGGACCGGCTCCTCCCGGACCCATTGCCGCCCCTGCTCCAGGAGGCTCTATGCCTGCGCGATGATCCGCCCCGCCTTCTTCTACGGCGGGCCCGCCGCGTCCCTGGTGCACGGCTTCAAGTACCGCTCCCGCCTCGACGCGGCCCGCTTCAGCGGCCGGCAGATGGCCCGGGCGCTCGACCGCTTCCCCGAGATCCGGGATTTCGACTGCCTGGCGCCCGTCCCCCTCCACCCGTCAAGGATGCGGGAGCGCGGCTACAACCAGGCCCTGCTCCTCGCCCAGGAGGTCTCCGCCGCGGTCGGCAAGCCCATCGAAGAGCCGCTGGCGCGGCGCTTCCCCACCAAGCCCCAATGGAACCTGGGCCGACGGCAGCGGAGCAAGAACCTCGTCAACGGCATCGTCGCCCGAGATGGATCGCCGAAGGACAAGAGGATCCTGCTGGTGGACGACGTCTGCACCACCTCCGCGACCCTGGAGGAATGCGCCAAGGCCCTGCGCCTGGCCGGAGCCTCCTCGGTCAACGCCCTCGTGTTCGCACGCCAGACCTATCGCGGCTAAAGGAGCCTGGGGCGATGCGGTCGCATTGCGCGACCGCATCAGAGGGAACTTTTTCGGGCCTCAGTCGTATATAGAATGATGGGACTTCTTGTCGGGCACGAGACCATTGAGGGCCGCATCTTCCAGATTCGCGGTCGCCGGGTCATGTTGAGCTCGCACCTGGCCGATCTCTATGCAGTGCGCCCCAAGGCCCTCATGCAGGCGGTGAAGCGAAATAGCGCCAGATTTCCCGCGGACTTCATGTTTCAGCTCAACAAACAGGAGTTCGCCAACTTGAAGTCACACTTCGTGACTTCAAGTTGGGGTGGGCTGAGGCGGGCGAGGCCCTATGCGTTCACACAGGAAGGCGTGGCCATGCTCTCGGGCGTGCTCAACAGTCCGCGAGCCATCCAGGTCAACATCGCCATCATGAGGGCTTTCGTCCGCCTGAGGGAGATGCTCGCCGCCCACAAGGACCTGGCCCGTCGCTTTGACGAACTCGAAAGCCGGTACGACTACCAGTTCAAGAGCGTCTTCGCCGTGCTCCGGCGGCTGACGGCGCCACCCAAGCGGCCGCAGCGCAAGATCGGGTTTCAGCCTGGCTGAGTCCGGCTCTCTGCCGAAGATTGGGCGATGAACCTTCCCACCAGATACGACGACATCGAGCACCGCATCCTGCTCATCCGGGGATGCCGGGTGATGTTGGACCGCGACCTGGCGGCCATCTACGGGGTCTCGACCAAGCGGCTCAACGAGCAGGTCCGACGCAACCGGGACAGGTTACCGGAGGACTTCATGTTCCAGCTGACGATGCTTGAGGCCACGGAGCTTCTGGTTTCAAGGTCGCCGATTGCGACCTTGAAGAGAGGGCAGAACGTCAAGTATCGCCCCCATGTCTTCACGGAACATGGCGCGGTCATGCTGGCCAGCGTCCTGAACAGCCCCATAGCCGTTCAAGCCAGCATCCAGGTGGTTCGAGTCTTCATCCGGCTGAGGGAGATGCTGGCCGCCAACAAGGTCCTGGCCCGCCGCCTTGACGAACTGGAGAGCAAATGCGCCTACCAGTTCAAGAGCGTCTTCGCCGTCCTTCGGCGGCTGACGGCGCTGCCGTGGCCGCTTTCTCCGGCCCGGGGATACAGCGACGGGGGAGACGGCAGCGATTCATGCCGCGCGGCCAGGACCAGCAGGCCAGTCCGCAGGAATATGTTGTCCTGGGTCACTTCTGCGTGATGCGGATAACGCCCCTCCACTCGATAGGCGGGTAGCGGCAGTTCTCTATCGTCTGGCTGATCAGAAACTGCGCGGGGCCATCCTCGACCGGCAACGGCCCCAGGAGCTCGAGCGTCCGTTTCCAGTCTCCTTTCTCGAAGGCGTCGAGCGCCGCAGCGTAGACCGCGTGGGTCTCGGCGGCAGTTCCTGACGCGGACAACGCAAAAAGATCGAGCGGCGTCTCCATGCCGGCGGGGATGAACCTGCCGATCCGGCGGGCGAGCGCGGTTTCCTTCGAGACGGCCTCGGCCACTTCTCGCGTCGCCAGGATCGGAACGCCGACAAGCTTGGTTAGGCCCTCGACGCGCGAGGCTTGGTTGACGATCGCGCCCAGGATGCCGTAGGAGAATACCTGGTCCGAGCCGATGGTTCCAGCCACCACTTGTCCCGTGTGGATCCCTATCCCGCAGTTCCAGCCGCCGGTCACCCCGCCGATCTCGGATGCCATGGCAAGGGCGGCGCAGCAGGCCCGGTCCACGTGATCGGGATCGTCATAAGGCACGTTCCAACACGCCAGGATGCCGTCTCCCATGTATTGGAGGACGACGCCTCTCTCATCGAGGATGATTCGCGTCATGGCGGTCATGACCCGCCGCAGTTCCTGGACATGGGAGAGTATCTTCTCGTTCTTCTCCTCGGTCCTCTTCGAGAAGCCCCGGATGTCGAAGAAAAGGACCGTGCTTTGCGCCAAACGCGGTTCGAGTGCCGCTGTATCGGAGGACGCGAGAATCTTGTCGATGACCGGGCCCGCGAAGAAACGGCGCAGCCGGCCCTGCCATCCCTGAAGGCGTTCGTTCGAGACGCTGCGGCTCACCATGTCCGCGACCAGGCCGACGAAGCGGGCGCGCTCGCGATAGGCCGCGACGGGCTGGTTGCCGGTGCCGGCCGCGTAGAAGACGAGCGCCGGCTCCCCCGCGACCCGGGCAGCTGCGCAGACCGCCCAATCCACACCCTCCTGGGCCGTGGCCTTGAAGTCCTGGGCCTTGTTCCAGCAATAGAGTGTCGGTTGCGGCGAGCCTGCCAGGGCCTTGGAAACCAGGGTGCGGCTCAAAGACGGTCTGGCCGCCGTGTCATGGGATGAATCCTCCCCGAGCACCTTCCCGTCCTCAGCCGCGACGCAGGCCCAGCTGGCGTCCGTCGCCATCCTGATGAGCCCCGCGATATGAAGATGGAAGTCCCTGCGGTCCTTGGTCCGAAGTATCTCGGGCAGCTCCAGCAGGTCCAGGAGCCGCAGGCGGTCCGAGGAGGTCCCGATCGCGTAAAGTTCCTGCTGCCCGAGAGTGTCCTCCAACGTCGGCTTCCCCAGGGCCGCTTCCCCGGCGTGCTCGGCCTCCTCCACGGAGAACCGGAACTTCGTCTTCCCTATAACGAAGAAGCCCCCAGGCTCGACCTCAAAATCCTCCTTGGGCTCGCCCGCATGGTAGATCGGGTTGGAGGACTCCGGCAGGCGCCGGACCTTGAGGTTCCGGCCCTCCAGCCAGACCTCCGCATGCCGGCGGCTCAGACAGGTCTCTTCCGGGATACACAGGTCCGCCTCTTGACCGCGCCCCAACGAAGCCGCGCGGCCAGCCGGGATTGGCAAGACAAAGACAGGCCGCCCTTCGACGCGGCACTCAAGGCTCGGCATATGACTGGTTCCTGTCCAGGCGGATCAGGCGCTCGACCTCGCGCTGGAGGAAGAGCCAGTTGACGCCGGATTTCTCGATGAAGACCTTGACCGCGACCCATTTTCGCGTGCGGGCCTGCCAGGCCTTCCAGACCTGGGCATAGGCTCCGCGGCCCAGGGGGGAGGTCAGGACGTAGCCCGGGATGCTGGGCGCGGCCGGCGGAAGGCTCGGGGAGCGCCATGGGACTGCCAGCAGTATATCCCGGCCTATTGAGGAGTGTCAAGCATCGAGGGCGAAAAGCATGGAAAATGGAAACGGGCTGTGGACATCAACGGGCCACGCGGATGCCGATGTGGCTGTCGCCGAAGCCCGGGGCCTTTTTGCTGCGGGTCGTCGCCCGCATGCGTGTGGCGTCGCCATCCCAGGATCCGCTGCGGCAGACCCGGGCGGGACTCTCAGGACTTTCCCATAAGCTGCCGTCGGTCGGGGCTCCTTCATACGAGTCGTGATACCAGTCCTGGGTCCACTCCCAGACATTGCCGACCATGTCACAAAGGCCCTGCTGCGTGTTGCCGGCGGTCTTTGAACACACCGGCCAGGTCTCGTTGCGGCCGCAGCCTCGACTGTCGTTGTTCATCGCCGCCCGGTCGCATGTTGGGACTTCGTTCCCCCAAGGATACCTCCAATCCTCGCCAGCGCTGCGGGCCGCGTATTCCCACTCCGTTTCGCTCGGCAGTCTCCCACCCACCCACATGGCGAAGGACGCCGCCTGGTTCCAGTCCACGCACACCACCGGCTGGTCATCGACGGAAGACGCGGACTTACAGCGGCTCTGCGAGCCGGCCGGGGTGCAAGCGCCGGCCGCGACGCAGGCGCGGTACTGCTTGTTGGTCACCTCGGTCTTGGCCATCTCGAAGAACCCGACCGACACGCGGTGGGCCGGTCTCTCCTCCGGAGGGCCACTGTCCGAACCCATCATGAAGCTGCCCCCGGGAATGTGGACCCACTTGACGCCCGCCTTATCCGCGGCGACGGACGCAGACGCAGGAGTTGCGGAAAAAGAGACCGCCGCCTGCCGGACGACAGTGAACCATTGCTTTGGACTGATGCCGGGCCGATGGACAGCGACCGCGACCTTCTGGCCGGGAGGGCCCCGCAGGAGTCGACAGACATCGGAAAGGCTTAGGCCCTCCGTGGATTGGTCGTCCACGGCGATGATGAGGTCGCCCGCTTTGATCCCAGCCTTCTCAGCGGGCATGCCCAGGAATGCCTCGACTACCCGGATGGTGCCCGAACTCTCCTGAAGCGAGAGCCCCACGATCCCGTTGTTGCTGCTGCTCGGCTTGGCGCCGGCCTTGAGCAGGATTCCGGCTGCCAAGGGCTGATTCCAGAGGCTTGCCGTGAGGAGCGGAGCGGCCCCGGATTTATCCACGGCCTCGACATCCACGCCCTCGGAGAGGAGCAGTTCGATGGCCCTGGTCCTACCCTGCGCTACGGCCTTGTGCAGGGGGGTCTGAGCCAACTCGTCCCGTGAGGCGGGGTCTGCGCCATTGGCGAGGAGAAACTCCATGACAGTGGTGTGGCCACTCTCCGCAGCCCACATCAACGGGGTCTCGCCGCGCTTGGTCCCGCTCTCGACCTTCGCGCCCCGGGAGAGGAGCCGACGACACGCCTCATCCTTGCCGCTCCGGGCGGCGTAGTGCAGGGGTGTTGCGCCAGCGAGGTCCTGCGGATCCACGTCTGCTCCGGCGGAGAGGAGCGCATCGATGACGGACACGTGGCCTGCGCCGGCGGCCCGATGCAGGGGAGAGGCTTCCTCCTGTCCCTTGGAGTTCACGGGGGTCCCCTGGGCCAGGAACCTTCGGACCGCGGCAACATCACCGGCCGCAGCGGCGTCGTGCAGGGTCCTGACCGCAGCGGGTGGGTTGACTGCTGGGACCTGAGCGATCTTGGGTGGAACCGCGTTGCCGGGCAAGGCAGGGGCCGGGGAGGAGGAGACCGGCCGCCAGCCTTGAACTAGGGCCGTCAGGCCAGGTGAAGGATCGATCGGCAAGGGCTCGACCGCAGCCAGTCTGGCCCGGAGCCGCGCCCATTCAGCGGGCGGGATTCTCTCCGGGCGCCCCTTCGAGTCGATCCTCAGCCCCGAGTAGACCTGGACCTTGAGCAGGAGCCTCTCCGCGGGGATATCCTGTCTTAGCCACAATGCCGTTCACTTAAGCCGGGTGCCCGTCGTTGCGCAGATAGCCGCTCATCTTGATTTTGACATGGCGACGATAGCGTCGATGAGTCCGTCGCTCGGGGAGAATGAGAGACCCGACGTCGAGGCGCATCTTCTTGAC
>JACQWX010000047.1 GCA_016209035.1 Elusimicrobiota bacterium
CCGAGTTCGCGAGCCAGGGAAAGGAGCCTGCTGCGCGCCTGCGTCACGCTGAGCGTCGTCATCGCACCCTCCGGGACAGCGTCTTTCTGCCCACTTAAGTGTACATCCAGAAGTACACTCTGTCAAGGCCAGGGCAGGCCCTTGCCCCGAAGCACGGTCTGCTCGCGGCTCCGCCCCAGGGAGACGATGGGGATGGGGACGCCGAGCCCGCGCTCCACCGCGAGGACATAGTCGCGGGCGGCCTTGGGCAGGTCGGAGAAGCTGCGGGCGGCCCCAAGGTCGCCGGAGAACCCTGGGTAGCTCTCGTAGACGGGCTCGGCGTCGAGTTGGTCGGCGCGCGAGACCGGAAACTCGCGCGTCAGCCTCCCTTTCACCTTGTAGGCGGTCGCGACCTTGATGGGATGGACGTTCGCCAGGGCGTCGAGCTTCATCATGGCGAGGTTCGAGACCCCGTTGACGCGCAGGGCCGCCTTGAGCTGGACGAGGTCCAGCCAGCCGATGCGCCGGGGCCTGCCGGTGGTGGCGCCGTATTCCTTGCCCACTTGGCGAAGGTAGCGCGCGGTGCGGCCCTCGATCTCGGTCGGGAAGGGCCCCAATCCCACGCGGGTGGTGTAGGCCTTGGTGACGCCGACGACCCCGCCGATCGAGGTCGGGCCGATGCCGGAGCCGGAGCAGGCCCCGCCGGCCACCGGGTTCGAGGAGGTCACGAAGGGATAGGTCCCGAAATCCACGTCGAGCATGGCGCCCTGCGCGCTCTCCAAGAGGACCCGCTCGCCCGCCTTCAAGGCTTTCTCGAGCAGGATGGCGACGTCGCAGCAGAAGGGCTTGAGGAAGCCGCGCAGGGGCTCGTACTCGGCGAAGACCTCCTCGCGGATCAAGGCCTTGGGCTTGACCCGCTCGAGGTCGCAGGCCCGCAGCCTCAGGTTCTGGTCCACCAGGGCCTTGAAGGCTCCGGGGTCGAGGTAGTCCGCCACCCGGATGCCGACGCGGGCGACCTTGTCCTCGTAGCAGGGCCCGATGCCCCTCCTGGTGGTGCCGATGCCGTGGCCCGACTCCTCGCGCAGGCCGTCGAGCACTATGTGGTACGGAAGGATGACGTGCGCGGAGAGGCTCACATGGAGTCTCCCCCGCACCCGGATGCCGCGGCCTTCGAGCATCTCGACCTCGCCGCGCAGGGCCTTGGGGTCCACGACCACGCCGTTGCCGATGACGTTGCGGACCTTGGGCAGGAAGACGCCCGAGGGGACCAGGTGCATGGCGAAGGTCTTCCCGTCGAAGACCACGGTGTGGCCGGCGTTGTTGCCGCCCTGGTAGCGCACCACGAAATCGGCGGACCGGGAGAGGTAGTCCACCACCTTCCCCTTGCCTTCGTCCCCCCACTGGACGCCGACGATCACGATCGCGGGCATGCCGCCTCCTATTTGAAGAGCTTGCGCCACCAGGGAACGCCCTCCTGGAACCGGAGGGCCTCCCTCGAGTCCTTGCTCTCGACCTTGTACTTGGCCGCGCCGGCGAGCACGGCCTCCCCGCACACCCCGGCGGCGAAGCGCACCCGCGCCACGCGCCCCCCCTCCGCCGGCTCCGCGGACTCGACCGGCGCCATGATGGAAGCCGGCCCCTTGTCCGGATGGCACCCGAGGAGCCTGGCGACGTACTGCGCGACGTCGCGTCCGTCCACGATGGAGGCGCTCACCAAGTCGCCGGGCCGCAGGTCCGCGGCGGCCGTCCCGTCGGGGTCCTCCTCCAGGGCTACCTTGAGCACCAGGGTCTGGGCCGTGCGCGAGCCCTCGGCCTCCGGATAGCCCGGGGTCTGGGCCCTGGGCGCCGGAGCGGTCTCCAAGGACTGGAACTGGCCGAGGTCCAAGACCTCGGGCTTGAGCTTGACCTCGAGCGAGTCCGCGCGCAGGAGCCGGCTCAGGATCTGCCCCAGCTCCGAGGACGCCTGCCGGACTCCCGCGTCGCCGGGCGCGGAAGCTCTCCCTTCGCCCGGCGCCTGCGCGCGCAAGGAAGGCGCGCAGGCGCCGGAGCCGAAGAGCTTGGGGTCCAGGCCCGAGCGGAAATGCTGGGCGAGGGAGTGCTCGATCTCCAGGCTCTCGGCCGGCAGGCTCCCGTCCCAGAGGCGGCAGCCGTAGAGCGACCGCTCGAACTCGAACCAGTCCTTGTCCAGGGATACGGCGTAGACGGCGGGGTTGTAGGAGAGCACGGCCCGGGCCCGCAGGAGCGCCTGGGTCTTGATGTTCCCGATCACGAGGAGGAGCCCGAACTGGCTCGACCCGATGTCCGTCTTCGAGCCCCCGGCGTCGGGCCGCGCCGCCCCGTGGTGCATGAACTTGGCTTTCAGGACCGCGATGTTCTTGAGCAGGCGCGGCAAGGCCTTCACCGCGGCCTCGACCTCGTAACCGCACATCTCAAGGGCGAGCTCGGCCTCGCCCTCGTCGCACCCCGTCTCCTCCATCAACAGCTGAACTTTGGTCACCTGCTACTTGCCTCCCCCACGGGGAGGCAAGTAGCCGTGGGGGCTTAGCGAAGCCCTCTCAGCTTTTCCTCTCGGATGTGCTTGTTCGTATATTTTCTTGAGTCTTTCCAGCGACACATGCGTGTAGATCTGCGTCGTGGCCAGGCTCTTATGCCCGAGCATCTCCTGGACTTGGCGAAGGTCGCACCCGCGGTCGAGCAGATGGGTCGCGAAGCTGTGCCTGAAGGCGTGCGGAGTGACCCGCTTGAAGGACTTCAGGCGCCGGAGCCAGCGCTTGAGGACCCAGGCCACGCCCGCGTCCGAGAGGCGCCGGCCGCGGGAATTGACGAAGAGCGGCGCCGAGCCCGGGAGCCCTCCCCCTGCCCGCCAACACCTTTCCTGATGGCGGCAGGGGACGGCGCCCTTCCGGGAATCGAGTTCGCCGCCCCGGACGCGCAAGTAGTCCCTGAGCCTGGACAAGGCTTGGCGCCCCACCGGCACCAGGCGCTCCTTGCGGCCCTTGCCGAAGACGCGCGCGAACCCGCCGACGATGTCCACGTCGCCGCAGTTGAGAGAGCTCAGCTCGGAACGCCTCAGGCCGCTCGAGTAGAGGAGCTCCAGGATGGCGCGGTCGCGCTCCCGGACCTCGGGCGGGAGCCTGGAGTCGCCGTCCAGGAGCTGCTCCATCTCGCGCTCGGTGAGGAATTTCGGCAGCCTCGCTTCCTTCTTAGGACAGGTGAGCCGGACGAACGGGTCCGCCTTGATGGCCCCGTGCTCAAGGAGGAAGCGCAGCCAGGATTTCAAAACGGAGACCTTCCTCAGGACGGAATTGCGCTTGAGCCCCCGCAAAGAAGCAAGGTAGCCCCTGACATGCGGACGACAAAGCGCCTCCGGCGTTTCCGGAGGCGCTTTGTCGACCGCGCACCAGGCCAGGAAACGCGCCAGGTCGGCCTCGTAGGCCCTCAACGTATGGACGGAGTAGTTCCGGGCGCCCTTAAGCTGCGCCAGGAACCGCTCGGCCCAGAGCCCGAGCGCCTCACCCTCTTTGGGCGGGTGGGTTTCCATGAGGAAGGTTCTTGAGCGCCTCGGCCTCTTGGCGCAGGGCCGCGGCATCGTCCTTGGTCACGGGCTTGATGTTGCGGCACTTGGGGAAGGCCGAGCAGGCCAGGAAATGGCCCCTCTTGCCCAGCCTCAGCCACATGAAGCTCCCGCACTTGTTGCACTTGCGGGAGGTCGCCACCGGCCGGGAGCCTTCGATCTTCTTGCCGTCCGCGTCGAGCGAATAGGTGTTCTTGCACTGGGGGTAGCCCGAGCAGGCCAAGAACCGGCCCTTGCGGCCCATGCGGATGACCATCTCCTTGCCGCACGAGTCGCAGCGCTCCCCGGTCTTCTCCGGGACCACGGCGCGGCCCTCGCTGTCGAGGGAGATCTTGCCCTTGCATTTCGGGAACCGCGAGCAGGAGAGGTACTTCCCGAACCGGCTCTCGCGGATGAGCATGACCGTCCGGCAGACCGGGCACTTCTGATCCGATTCCTTGGGCTGGGCGCGCACCACCTGCATCAGGTCCGAGGCATCCTTGAGGGCCTTGGCGAAGGGGCTGTAGAAGTCGTCCACCACGCTGGTCCAAGGCTCGACGCCCTCGGCCACGGCGTCGAGACGCTCCTCCACCTTGGCGGTATAGCTGAGGCTCACGACATCGGGGAAATGCTTCCTCAAGGCCTCGGTCACGAGCTTGCCGAGGTCGGAGGGGTTGAGCTTGCGGTCCTTGGACCGCCGGACGTACCCTCGGTTGATGACGGTCTTGATCGTGGGAGCGTAGGTCGAGGGCCGGCCGATGCCGTGCTTCTCCATGGCCCGGATGAGGCTGGCCTCGTTGTAGTTCGGCGGCGGCAGGGTCTTGTGTTCCCGGGGCTTGATCTCGGCGAGCTTCAAGGCCTCGCCCTCGGCCAGCGGCGGCAGACAGGCGCCCCCCTCTTCGGGTTCCTCCTCGGCCGCCGCCGTATCAGAGGGCTTGGCGACCTTGAGGAAGCCGTCGAACTTGAGCGTGCGGCCCGTGGCGCGGAACACCGCCAGGCCCGAGCCCGCGCCCTCGCCGGGCGCCTGCGCGTCTTCCTTGAGCGCGCCGGCGCCTGGCGAGCGGAGAACGCCCTCGCCGGGCCGACATTCGATGTCCGCCGAGACGGTGTCGTAGACCGCGTCGCGCATCTGGCTCGCGACGAAACGCTCCCAGACGAGCCGGTAGAGCTTGGCCTGGTCCGGGGAAAGGAACCGCCGGACGTCGTCGGGCCCGCGCAGCACGCTCGTGGGCCGGATGGCTTCGTGGGCCTCCTGGGCCCGGGGCGCCTTGGTCTGGTAAGTCGGCGGCTCCACCGGAACGTACTCGGCCCCGAAACTCGTCCGGATGAACTCGGCCGCCTGGCTCGCGCTCGCTTTGGCCACGGAGAGAGAGTCCGTCCTCATGTAGGTGATCAGGCCCACCGAGTCCTCCCCTCCGAGGTCCACGCCCTCGTAGAGGGACTGGGCCACCCGCATGGTCCTCTCCGCGTCGAAGCGCAGCCTCTGGGACGCGGCCTGCTGGAGAGTGCTCGTCAGGAACGGGGGAGGAGGGCCGCGTCTGGCCTCCTTCTTCTCGACCGAGGCCACCCGGAACCGTCCGCAAAAGGCGGCCGCCTCGACCTCCAAGAGGTCCGAACGCCCCTTGAGCGAGGTGACCTTGACCTTGTAGGGCTCGGCGAAGAGGTCGAAAGTCATGGTCTCCTCGATCTTCTTCCCCTTCCACGACACGAGCCTGGCCTCGAAGGGCGGGGAGTCGGCGTCTTTTTCCAAGACAGCGGCCAAGGACCAGTACTCCTCCTGGCTGAACTTCTCGATCTCGCCGGCGCGCTCCACCAGCAGGCGCACCGCCACGGACTGCACCCGCCCGGCCGAGAGCCCGCTCTGTATCTTCTCCCAGAGCAGCGGCGAGAGCTTGTAGCCCACCAGCCGGTCGATGACGCGCCGGGCCTGCTGGGCGTGCACCAGGTTGTAGTCGATCTTCCTCGGAGAGGACAGGGCCTCGCTGATGGCTTCAGGAGTGATCTCGTGGAACGTGATGCGGCAGACCTTGCCCTCGGGGAGCTTCAGCATCTCGATGAGGTGCCAGGCGATGGACTCCCCCTCGCGGTCGTGGTCCGTGGCGAGGTAGATGTTCGGCGACTTCTCGGCCAGGGGCTTCAACTCAGCCAGTATCTTCTTGGAGCGCGGCAGGACGACGTATTCCGGGGAGAAGCCGTCGTCCACCGCCACTCCCAGCCTCTTGGGAGGCAGGTCCCGGACATGGCCGTAGGAGCTGCGCACCAGGAACTTGCCCTTGCCGGCCGTCCCGGAAAGGAAGCGCGAGATGGTCCTCTCCTTGGCTGGAGACTCGACTATGACCAGACAGGTGTCTTTGTCGCTATCCGTCTTCTTTCCGCCTCCTGCCATTTATTACTCCTTAAATAGGATCAGATCCTAGCGTAGCGCTGTCCTTCAAGCGGTTCCACCAGGCCCTCCAGTTCCAACTGAAAGATTATATGCGAAACCAGCGAAAAGTCAAGCCCCGCCCCCATTACGAGCTCCTCCAGGGTGGTCCCAGCGTGCCCGATCAGGTCGAGGAGCCTGGCCTTTTCCGCCGACAAGACCGGGCCGGGAGCCTGCGTCCCCTTGGACGCCGCGAAAACCCGGCACTCGGGGGGCAGTTCGTCGACGATGTCCTGCAGGCGGCCCGCCGGCTTGGCGCCTTCCCTCAGCAGCAGGTGGGGAGCGGCGCTGAGCTCCGAATCCGCCGGCCCAGGCACGGCCAGGACCTCCCTGCCCTGGCTCGCGGCGAGCCTCGCCGTGATGAGGGACCCGGACTTGACCCTTCCCTCCACCACCACGGTGGCCCAGCACAGGCCCGCGATGACGCGGTTGCGGCGCGGGAAGTGCTCCGGCAGGGGCGGCGTCCCGGGTTCGAACTCGCTCAGGACGCAGCCGCCCGACTCCACGATCCGCTCGGCGAGCCTCTTGTTCTCCGGCGGGTAGACCCGGTCGAGGCCGCAGCCCAGCACGGCCCAGGTCAGGCCTCCGGCGGCCAGGGCCGCCTGATGCGCCTCCGTGTCGAGACCGCGGGCCAGGCCGCTGACCACGACGAAGCCCGACCGGGCCGCGTCCCCCGCCAGGGAGCGGGCCATCCTGCGGCCGTAGGCCGTGGGCGCGCGCGAGCCCACGAAAGCGATGCCGCGCGCTCCGGGATCGAGGACGCCGAGATAATGCAGGGTCCTGGGAGGGTCCGGGATGGAGCCCAGGAGTTGGGGATAGCCCGCCTCGCCCGCGCCGACGGACAGTCCTGCATGCCCGCCGGCACGGGGCGAGAGGAGAACGTCCTCGCCCGAACGGCGCAAGCCCGAGTTCAAAGGAGCTCTTCCGAAAGGCCGCCTCGCCGCGGCTCAGTGACGCGCGGCGGCCGGGGCCGGGGTCTCGGACGCGGGGGCGCGGCCGTCCTCATCCGGCCGGTGATCAGGGAATGGGCGCTCCAGAACACCTCCGCGTCATCCATCAGCGGACGCCATTCGGACGGGATGCGGCCGGCGGACACGATGAGCCCCGCCGCGTCGAGCCCCAGGAACGACGCGATCTGACGCAGGATGCGCTCCTGGGCCGGGGGGCTGCGCTTGCCGGAGAGGACCTTGGAGAAGAAGGACGGGTCGAGCCCCACGCCCCGGCACAACTCCCGCAGGCCCACTCCCCGCGCCGCCATGCCGTCGGCGACGCGGCGGCAGAAAAGACCGCCAAGGAATGCGCCCTGATCACTATTCACCGAAGAGGAATCCTGCCGGCCATCGCGGTGAAGACTGCGTCCAGATTCCTCGCCATATCAAGGATGCTCGAATTTCAGCTTGTCGAGGGTGGCCTTGGCCATGGAGCTGTCCTTCCCCTCCGGGAACCGCTCCACATAACGCGCGAGCGCGTCCTTGGCCGTCTCCCAGTCCCTGTTCTCCTGGGCCGACAGGCTCAGCCGGATGAGGGCCTTGGGAGCGTAGTAGGTCGTCGGGTAGTCGGTCAGGAGCCTGTTGAAGACCTCCTGGGACTTCCCGTAGTCGCTCTTCTGGTAATAGACCATGGCCACCCAGTACTCGAGCCGCGGGGACCACTCCGGGTCGGGATGCTTCTGCGCCACATTGAGCATCCCTTCCAGCGGGTTGATGGTGCCGAGATACTTGTTGTACGCGTAAGACCCGCCTATGAATAGCGCGACCAGGATGATATAGACTCGCATGACCCTGCCCCCTATCGATCGAGCTTCAGCAAGTCGCCCAGCGTGATCGGCTCCACTACCTTGAGAGCCTTGAAGCCATAGGTCGCCTCCTTGACCTGCTTGACCGCCTGGGCCGAACCGACCTTCACCAGGAACACGGCCTTCTTGTCGCCGTCCGACTCGAGCGGCGCCGCTTGGCGGTACGCCGTGAATCTCGCCCCGATGGGGAACGAGCGCAGCTTCATCTTGGCCGTGAACTCCCCATCCTTCTCGGCAAGCCCCTCCGAGGTCACCACGCCGTCGCCCTTCCAGCCGATGGGGAACTCGACGCGCGGCGAGGACAGGGCGAAGCTGACCTGTCCCTTCGGCCATGTCTTCATGAAGCCCTCCTCGGTCTCCCGCGCGAGGGGCTCCAAGGGCGCCGCGGAAGCCGGCGTCTGGACCGCGGACGCGGGGGCAGCTCTCACGAGCTCCGGCGCCGGCTCCTGGGCCGCAGGCGCCTGCGCCTCCGGCGCAGGGGCAGAGGCCTCCACCGGAAAGCCCGCCGCCGCCGGAGCCGAGGCCTCAGTGGCCTGCGCCCGCGCCTCCGGCGCGGGCGCCTTGCCGCATGTCGGAGAGTCCGGCAGGGCCAGCGCCTGCCCCGGGTAGATCCAATGAGGATCCTTGATCGAGCCCTTGTTGGCCTCGTAGATGGCGCGCCAGCAGTGGTTGTTGCCGTAGTACTTCCCCGCCAGGCCCCATAGGTGGTCCTTGTCCGCCACCTCGTGCCGGGGGGCGGCCCACGAGGGAGCCGAGGCCGTCAGGACCGAGAGGATCGCGAGTTTCAGCATCATGTCAGTTGTCTCCTGTGTTCAGTGTTCTGAGAGCATCGGGTTCATCAGCCGGTCGAGGCGCCTGCACTGCAGGGCCTCGGCCAGGTGCGCCGGCCGTATCCGAGCGCTCGACGCCAGATCGGCGATCGTGCGGGCGACCTTGAGGGCCCGGTCGATGCTCCGGGCCGAGAGCCGCATCCTCTCGGTCGCCGCCTCGATCATCATCAGGCCCTCCCCGTCCAGGAAGGCCAGCTTCCTCAGCTCCCGGTGCGGGATGGCGGCGTTCAGCGCTCCAGGCGCGTCCGCGAAGCGCTCCCGCTGGACGGCCCGCGCTTTCTCCACGCGTCCGCGGACCTCGGCCGAGGTCTCGGCCCCGCCTCTTGAGGCCGAGGACGCCGTCCCGGCGGCCGCCGGCCCCATGCCCGCCGCCCAATCAGCGAAATCGAGCGGCCCCATCTCGATCTGAAGGTCGATGCGGTCGAGCAGCGGCCCCGATAGCCGGCTCAAGTACCGCCGCACCGCGGGCGGCGTGCAGTCGCACGGGCGCTTGGGATTGCCCCTGTGCCCGCACGGGCAGGGGTTGGTCGCGGCCGCCAATTGGAACCGGGCCGGGAACTCAGCCGTGTCGTTGAGCCTCGCCACCGTGATCGCGCCCTCCTCCAAAGGCTGCCTGAGGGCTTCCAGGCTCGCCCTAGGGAACTCAGCCAATTCATCCAAGAATAGCACACCAGCGTGAGCCAGCGAAACCTCGCCCGGCCGAGCCGGGACCCCGCCCCCCACCAGGGCGGGCACGGTGGCGCTGTGGTGAGGCGCGCGGAAAGGCCTGAATCCCGGGGGAGGCATCCGTGGAGTCATCAAGGAGTGTATTCTAGCGATTTCCAAGGCCTCGGCGGGCGTGGGCTCGGGCAGGATGGTCGCGAGCCTCCTCGCCAGCATGGATTTGCCCACCCCCGGCGGCCCGATGAAGAGGATGTTGTGCCCTCCGGCAGCTGCGATCTCCAGGGCGCGCTTGGCCAGGGTCTGGCCCTTGACCTCCGAGAGACACAGGCCCGCGTCGCCGGCCGGTACGGCCGCCCTGGACCAAGCGCTGAGGTCGTCGCGCAAGCGCGCTTCGGGCGAGGACACGCCGTTTCCCGGCGCAGCGGCCGGGCTCCGACCGTCAAGCCGCGGTTTCCTTTCGCCGGAAGGAACGCATCCCAGGAGTTCCGCGACCTCCCTGAGGGAGGTCGCGGGAGTGACCTCCATGCCGCCGGCCCGAGCCTCGGCAGCGTTGGCCGCGGGCACCACCATACTCTCGAACCCGCGGGCCCGGGCTTCCAACGACATGGCCAGGACCCCGGGAACGGGCCTCAAGGCGCCGTCCAGCGCGAGTTCGCCCACGAAGCAGTGACGAAGGAAAGCAGGCCGTTGACCACGTCCAGCTCCACGAGCACGGGGTAGCCCCCCGCCCCCTTCAAGCCCATCGAGTAGACCTTGGCCAGCATCATCCTATATACGAGCGAGGCGCCAAAAAGTTCCCTCGCCCGACGATGGGGTAGTATAGCACAAGCGCCGCCGAACCCTGGATGGAAGCCCCGCCGTCAGAAGGCCAGGCGGGCCAGCGGCCACGGAGGCGTCAGTGCGGATCTCGGCCGTCCGGGTCGAACTTCCCTGGCAGCTTGGGCTTGGGATCGATTCCGCCGCCTCCGGTCCCCTCCCTCCCTGACCCCTCACGGCCGCCAGGCGACGGCCGGCCTCCTGGCGGCTGAGACGGCGGCGACGAGCCTCGGTTCAAAACCTCCCGTAATTCTTTGACAACTGGAACTGCTCCCGCAATCCTCTGAATCTTCTCCATGGTCAAAGGCGTTGAAAGCTCCTCGCGCAGGGCGTCGACGCATTGGAGGGTCGGCCTGAATGGATGCACAGCGATGCCTTTACGGAACGAAGGGTCGTCCCAGTGCCGGTCGGCGATGTCGAGCCCGTCGTTGCAGGGCATGTCGATTCTGTCTCTGGGAATGCCCGCCGCGTCCATGCACGCCCGGGCGAGCAAGAAGTTGACCTTGACTTGTTCCAGATTGACGGATTCCGGGAAAAAGTAGTCGCCAAAAACTCTACCGCCATTAACATCAAAATACCATCCCGTGTCCTTGCGAGACCAGCGGAAGCCGCAGCGCTCGGCCTCCAAGCCTACGCGTTCGAGCAGCACGAGCCGGTCCTCCAGCCTCCGTTGCGGCTCGTTGTCCCGTGTCTTCTTCCATGCCCTAGCCAATTCCAACAGGTAATCGTTGTCCAGGGCATTGAAGAAATCGCTGGCTGCCCTGGCTCTGAGTTGATCCAAGTCCTCCGGTCTGGGCCCGCCGACAAGCCTCTCGTCCAGGGTTTCCAGAAGTCTCAGGTCGTGCGCCATCTCCTCCCTGATACGCTTCTTCACCGGCTCGGGAATCGCGATGTCGAACTCCTCCCCTTGAATGTAAGGGTCGCTGCCAAACATCATGCGCGCCTTCCACTGGTCCTCAAGCCAATACTGCATGCCCAAGTTCACCCATTGCTCGTACCAAGTCTTCTGCCTGAGCTTGAAAACTTCTGGATCCTCAAGAACCGCCAGCCGATGCCTGACCTCCCGGCCCGGCATGTTGCGCAGATTGACTTTGGGGTCCTTCAACTCCACGATGTGTTGGGCTTCATGCCAGAGATTCGAAAATAGAAGGTCGGGGTCAGGGTCCCGAAGCGGGTCTTTCCAACATTCGGTTTCAACCAGCCTGGAACACACGGACCTAAAAATTTCGGCGGCCATATGAGGTACTTCCCATGATACAAGGGGTACTCGTTGACAGCCAGTCCGCTGCCGGGCCAACCCTTGTGGGATTCCACGACCAACTTTATGGCTTCATTGTAATTGTCGCGAGCAAGCTTGACATAATGGTCATACACGAGGACCGTTTGCATGTACTCATGACGCAGGTCCTTTGACCAGGGCCATTTGGGACGCAACTGATCCAGCTCCTCTTCCGTAGGATGGCGCTCAGGAAGCCCCCGACGATCGCGAGGAATCTTCATCGCGTTCTCCAGTGCAAGCCTCTTAGCTCGGGTCTGCCTGAATTCCTCGTTGTCCAATGCCCGCTCAGCGTCGTCTACGCGCATCATGATCTCTGCTTTGCGCCTCGTTGACATTGCCTGGGCTGGGTTCCAGGCCAAGATGAGGGTCAACCCGGACAGCACGAGAATGGACGGTCTCATTTCTTCTTGTCCTCCTCTTCGTCCACGGGCGTCAGCCGCAGGATCGATTCCTTGTCACGCTTGAGCAGTTTGCGGTCGGACTTGCGCCGGCTCGTGCGCAGGTATTCCTTGAAGTCGTCAAAGTCCTTCTTGCTGAAACCCTTGATCGGGATATGGCTCCAGGACGAAGGAAGCACCTCGAACTCAATGATCTCCGACTCGATCCGCACCCTGCTCTTGTCGAACTTGGCCCTGCGCTTCGGATCAATTGAAATTACGCCGGGGACGTGCATGTCGAACTCGTTGTAGACCGCCTTGACCCGGTATTTCCCCGGCTTCTCGAACGGATAACCCTCCAGTATCCGATAGCCCCTCGGAAAGCTCGCCAGGGCCTTCTCGGAATCGGTCTTGTAGCGCCAGTCTCCCATCAGGGCTACTCCTTCGACATCCGCTTTCCAAGCCTTCTCGATCGATAGGTATTTCTCCTTGGAGATGGCCCCGAACTTGTACATCCGGTACGGCAGGGCCCGGATGTCTCCCATGTCGTCAAGGGATTTCACGGCGCTCTCATAATCCACGGGCTTCGGCATGGACGGGGTCGCGGTCAGGGTCTCCCCGGGAAGCAGTTGGTAAGCGCCGTAGCCGGTGGAGTTGTCGAAGAACTTGCTCAATTGGTAAAACGGAGCGAAGATAGGACTCCATCGGTCGACCCAATCTAGATCGCGGCGCCAGTGCAGTTTCGAGAAAAACGCTGAGACCCGCCCGCCCTTGTCGGGCAGGCGATAGCCAGTCCGATCGTTTGTCCAAAGGTCGTAGTGCATATGGTTTCCGCCCTTGGCGATCATCCTGCTCCCTTCCACAATCTTTCCTTCCGGATCACGAATCTCCAGGCAGGTACCGACGCACCCGTCTTCTCTGCCAAAGATCCAGTTCTGGTCGAGCCAATAATAGTCGTATAGGTCCACTGGCTCTCGTCCCTTGTTCGTGATCTGGATCAGGTACCACAGGGACTCGCCCAGCACGACCCGGCGCTTGGCCAGGGTCAAGCGCAGCTCGAGATGTTTCTCCTCAGGGATGGAGCCGCATCCGGCCGATGTCAGGATACCGAAACAACAAAGTAAGGCGAGCGCGCCAGATCGCCTCATCGCTGCGGCATCTCCATGCGACATCTTGTCATCTTCCTCCAAAAGAATCAGGGGAAGCGCAGGACCCTTCGACGGGCCATCGCTTCCCCTGGTCTCATCCCGTTCCGGCGGGATCGTGGATACCCCGGGGCCCATTCCCCAGGCTACAAGGGCTACCGGAATAGTCTAATCTTTGGATAGGACGCCCGGTAGAGGCAAAAGGCCTACCTAGATAATGACCGAATGACCCACCTACTGTTGAGTCTCGCATAATTAATGGATATCTTTAGCATTACGGCCATGGCAGATCAGCGGCGTGAATGCGGGAGCGCAGCAACCTCTGGGAGCCGCGAACGCGATGGATGGAGCCGCGGAGGCGGCGTCCGAGTTCGGCGATGTCCTTGGGCGCCCCATTGGAGAGAGCGCACTTGGCCTTGGTCCAGACGAACTCCTGCGGATTGATCTC
>JACQWX010000014.1 GCA_016209035.1 Elusimicrobiota bacterium
AGCCCCTCGAACGACGCCGGAAGCGTGCCGTCGCCCAAGGCGACAAGCGACGATGCCAGTCCCATGGGTATCCCCTTCTCGGCGTTCGAGGGGAGACTCTACCATTTCTCGTCGGAGGTCCGGCTTAAGTGAACGGCATTGGTCTTAGCCAGGAAAGTTCCCAGAGTGAATCCGTGCCGCCCCCCCGCGTCAGCAAGTAGCGGCCGTCCGGGCTGAATTCGATCTGCAGACCGGCGTTGGAAGGCCATTGTCGCAAGAAGTTCTCTCCGGTCTCGATGTCCCAGAGGGCGAGCGACATCCTGGTGGCTAGGGCCAAGGTCCTACTGTCGGGGCTGAACGAAATTCCCCAGGCCTGTGAATCTAACGCCAGCGGGGTTCCGATAGGGTTCCCATCGAGATCCCAGAGCCACGCCTTGCGATCCTGGCCGGTAGTCAAGATGGCCTTGGAATCAGGCCTCCAAGCAATCTTGCAGTAGTCGCCGCAGGGCATGGGCCTGCCGATCCAAGTGCTCGAAGGAACGTCCCATAGCCGCGCGTTCCGCGCATCCTCGAACGCGATCAACTTCGCATCCGGACTGAGCTGGGCCTGGCTCATGTATCGAAACCGGCCGAACTCGATGTTGCGAATCCTCTTGCCGGTCCGAGCATCCCAGATCGCCCAAGGATCGGAGCCGGTCAGTATGAGGGAGCCGTCCTGGCTGTAAGCGGATTTGCTCGAATCGGAAGACTCGATGGAGAACCGCGGCCGGGAGAGCGAGTAGTTCTCGTCCCATGACTGAACCGCAACGGAGTGGCTGCTCGTCTTGATGATCACGTTACCGGCCGGATCAAGATCAACAGCTTCCTGACTCAAAACGATCTCGGCGCTTCTGCGCAGAGGGGTCCTGCCGGGTTTGACGTCGTAGAGTAGGATCCTGTTATTCGTCGGCACTCCTTGCGTCGTGACGCTGACCGCGTATGCGATGGCGGAACCTGAGTTGATGAAGCGGACCCGGTTCACGGAGTACGCCGACTCGATCTGCTGAGGAATCCATCTCGTCCGGGGTGTACCGTTTGCGGTCGCCCAGTGCCAGAGATCCCTGCCGTCAGGAGATGCCAGCAGACCGGCGCCATCATGACTCAACTGAAAGAAGGCGTTCTCATGGAACATCTCCTCTCTCGATCCCGGGTCATTGTCCAGGGGCGGCCCGATGGGCGAACCGTTTGGAACATCCCAAAGCCGGAGTCGATTGTCCGCACTCCGGGCGAGCAGCAAGGCGCCGTCCGCGGAGAAAGCGGCCTCGCGGCAAGCAGGAGCCTCAAAGGGGCGACTGCCGCACTGTAACGGGGATCCCCGCATCTTCCTTGAGCGCGCATCCAGGATGAATCCTTGCCGACCGCCCACGAATAGGAATGCACCGTCTGGGCTGAAGATCGCGAAGGAGAGTTTCTCGCTGCCATAAGATTCTTTGACATCCACCCGCCTGCCGCCCGGGAAGCCCCAGAACGCGAGCCCCCTGTTTCCCCAGGTGACAAGGGTGGCACCGTCTGGACTGAAGACCGCCCCTTGAGCGCCGTGGAAGGCCGAGATGTCCATCTGCTTATCTATCCGCTCGGTCTTGCCCGCGTCCCATACGGCCAAATGGTTCGCCTCCGTCAGGGGCACGAATTTCGCCGCTCCTGGACATGTGAATAGCATGCCATCGTGGGTCTCAATCCAGCGCATCGTCCGCGCCGTGTCTTTGACAGCCGGCGGCCGTGGATCTTCGAATCCGATCGAGACGATGAATCTGTGGTCGGGGCTGAACGCGATCCTTCTGATCAAGGTCCCATCGTGCCGCATGGGTTTTCCGATCCTCTTGCCGGTCGTGGGATCCCAGAGGGTCATTGTGTCGTTCTGCACACAGACGAACGCTCTTGAATTCCTGCTAAATTGCACCTGCCGGGATTCGTATGCAGCGCAAGGGAACGGTGCGCCTAGGGGCTTGCCATCCGGAATACTGAAGAAACGGCCAATCCGTTTGGGGGACTTTGAGCCTCCCAGCGGGGCATTGAGAAAGGGGATTGACTCCTCTATCGACGCCAGGATCGCGTCCGACAGGGCAGCAAAGCCAGCTTTGCCGCGGATTTCCCTCCCGCTGATGAATGCGGTTTTCCAGTCCGGGCTGATCAACGCCGCTGTGACGCCCGAATCGGAAGGCCGCACCGATCCCAGCACTTTGGATGTCTTGCCTTCGAGAAAGCTGATCCCGTCGGACTCATGAGCCGCAATCATGCGTCCGTCAGGAGATACCTCAATGCGTTGGAGCCCCCGCGGGAGGACGCCGACATGTACCGGCGCGATCATCCCAGCGACGATCTCCAGCGCGCTCCCGCTCGCGAGTCGAGTGGGATGAAGCCGGTTCGACTCAGCAAGATAGGAGGCTGCCGACAATTCGTCCCCGAGCTGGAACAGCTGCCTGGCCCGGATCACGTGCGAGTATGCCAGTCGCCTGATGGTCTCTTCCGTCAGGCTCCGGGAGACCTTGAGCTGATGGGCAAGCGCCGCCTGCTTCTGAAGGATCTGCCCCGCGGCCCAGCCAAGACATAGGAGCCCGACCGCCGCGACACCAACCGCGGCAGCGTTCCGCTGGCAGAACCGCTTGAGCCTGTAGAGGCGGCTGTGGGCCAAGCCTGTGACCGGCCTGCGCTCCGTCCGGGCTTCAAGGTCCCTCATGACCTCCTCTGCAGCAGGGTAACGCTCGGCAAGCTCGGTCCTGCCGCATCGCTCCACGATGGCGGAGATGTCCTCATCGACTCCCCTGGCCCTGAGTCTCAAGAAGACGCCCAGGGATTTACCGCTCACGAGTTCGCGGTAGAGCTTGAGCCTCTCCCCCAGCGAGCCCGCGGCCTCGATGGCCGAGCGGTCGCACTCCTCGTACGGAACCTTCCCGGTCAATACGGAGTACATCGTCGCCCCGAGGGCGTAGATGTCCCACCGCACATCGGGCTGGACCTGCTCCCCCTCCGTCGCCAGCACGGCCGGCTCCGGCGCCATGTAGAACAGAGTCCCCAAAGCGCCGGCCGACTCGGTCAGAATGCGCGACTGTCCGAAGTCGGCCACCCGGATGCGGTCTTCGTCGTCCAGAAGGATGTTGGCGGGCTTGAGGTCGCAATGGATGAGGCCCTTGGAATGGACGTAGCTTAAGGCCTCGGCGATCTCACGCATCCATTGGCTGGCCTGTTTCGGGGAGGCGACGTTCGTCGGGTGGACGAACTTGTCCAATGAGCCCTTCTCCAGGTAGTCCATCACATAGTAAGGAGTCTCCCCGGTCAGGTCCGCGTCCAGCAGGGAGACCACATGCGGGTGCTTGTCCAGGCGGATGAGCCGCTCGACCTCGCGCTGGAGGAATAGCCAGTTGACGCCGGATTTCTCGATGAAGACCTTGACCGCGACCCATTTTCGCGTGCGGGCCTGCCAGGCCTTCCAGACCTGGGCATAGGCTCCGCGGCCCAGGGGGGAGGTCAGGACGTAGCCCGGGATGCTGGGCGCGGGACCTGGGACTCCGCGAGCGAGGAGGGGGACTGGACTTCGGTTCTGCTTTCGGGCTTCCGGTCCTCGCCGGCGGAAGGCTCGGGGAGCGCCATGGGACTGCCAGCAGTATATCCGGCCTATTGAGGAGTGTCAAGCATCGAGGGCGAAAATTGATGCGCCACAAGGACTTCCAACGCCCATAGGGCATTGGCCTCGTCCGGCCCCGATACCGTGATGTCGAACAAAATTGTGGGTCAAGCTGCTCGCGGAGGTCTCGATCAGCACGAGGCGCTCGAGCTTCCTCAACTTCAGCAGGAGGGAGAGATTCCGGACATCGCCGCACTTGATCAGCTCGACATGCCGCAAGCCCGGATGGTCACTCAAGATCTCCTCGAATTTCTCCTGCAAGACGGTCTGGGGGAATGCCAGGCTCTTGAGCCGCTTGAGCCGCTTGAGCGGCGAAAGGTCGTGGAGATCCTCGCACCCGCCCAGGGAGAGAATCTCGAACCGGCCGAGCCTCGCCAAAACGCCGGCGTCCCTTAGGGACTTCATGTTGACGAGATGGAGCGGACCCGTGCTCGCGGTCTTCCATTCGCTGAGCCAGAGGCGGCGGAGGTTCGGCAGCCGGCCCAGCACATCAAGCTTCATCTGCACATCGCCCAGCAAGAGGCTTTCGATCCTGTCGAGCCTGGCTGATTCGAGAGCCTTCGCCGTCTCCGTGCTGCCGGACAGCATGAGCCGGCGCGGCTCGCAATGGGCCAGGACCTGGGCGGCAACTCCGGAGTTCTCCACGCTCCACCAGAGGTCCGGGTTCACTCTCGCCGCTTTTTGCAGGCTCGCCATGCGTCCGGGCTCGGCCTCCTTGGAGATGCCGATGAAGCGCAGGTCCGCCAACTCGGCGTCATTAGCTTTTCCGATCCAATCCCAGGCTTCCCGCTCCTCACCCAGTCCCAGGGACACGGTTCGTCTAGACAGAAGGCCTCGCGGGCCTATTGCCTGGACCGCGATGGCTGTGCCGTCGGTCCTGCGATAAGGCAGGACCATGTCGAGCGTGTCTTTCTCCTTCTTGCCGTTGACCATCTTCGTTGGTTCGCTGACAGGGCCAAGAGATCCCCTTCAGCGGCGAGAAGGGCCATGCGCTGGCCCTCCAGGCAGTCCGCCATATGGGTCATCTGCGAGTAATTGATCGCTGTTTCCGCGCCCGAGATCTGGACGACATTCTCCGCGCGCAGGATGTGGGAATAAGCCGCTTGCTCGCGGAACTGCTGCCTCCCCTGGGCTATCTGGTACAATGAAGGAACGAATCTACGAGGCGATCCGAAGCAGGCTGAAAGACGGCTGGCGGCCATCAAGCCTTTTCGCATGCTCGGCATCGACGACGAGACGCGGACTCTGGCGGCCCAAGCAACTTGACGTAGTTGTCGCCTAGTTCACGCCGCTACTTCAGGCCGAGGAGCTTCTTCCACCACGGCAGGGCATCAGCCGCCGCCTGCGCCGAGGCGGGCTTGGCCGGGCCGCCCTCCTCGGCGGGGCCGGCCCAGAAGGGGAGGGCGATGTAGAAGGTCGAGCCCTTGCCCGCCTCGCTCTCGAGCCAGAGGCGGCCGTTCTGCATGTGCGTGATGGCCTTGGCGATGGCCAGGCCGAGGCCCGTCCCCCCCCGGACCTCCCCGGTCGCGATCTGGATGAATTTCTCGAAGATGCGCTTGTGCTCGGAGGCGGGGATGCCGGGGCCGGTGTCGGAGACGACGAACTCGACGACCTTCTCGCCCGTCTTGCCTCGGAACACCTTGACGTCGATCCTGCCCTTGGCGGGAGTGAATTTGATGGCGTTCGAAAGAAGGTTGACCAGCACCTGAACGGTGCGGTGGCTGTCGGCCATGATGGGCGGGAGGTCGTGCTCCACGTCGAGGGCGAGATCCAGGTCCTTGCGCTGGGCCCAGGGCTTCAAGCCATCGACGGCCTCCCGGGCGATGCGCTCGGCGTCGGCCTTCTTGACGTTGACGCGCATCTCGCCGGCCTCGATCTTGGAGAAGTCCAGGATGTCGTTGATGAGCCTCTCGAGCCGGTCGGCGTTGTGGAGCGCCGACGCCATGATCCGGGTCTCGTCTTCGTTCACGCGGCCCTGGAACTCCTCGTGGAGGATGTCGAGCGCCGCGCGGATCGCGGTCAAGGGCGCCCGCAGTTCGTGGGTCACGTGCGCCACGAACTCCCTCTGCATGCGCTCGAGCTCCTTGAGCTTGGCCGAGTCGTGCAGGCTCGAGACCATGCCGACGATCTTGCCGGCCTCGTTCTGAACCACGGCGGCCGAGGCCTTCACGGTCTTCTTGGCCTCCTCGGCGCCGCGCGACTCGACGTCGGGCTTGATGGCCCGGTCGACGGGGGTCGCGATCTCCTGGGCAAGGGTGACGAGATGCTCGGCGCCGGCCGAGGCTCCGAGGTGCTTGCCGGCGACCTGCGAGAGCGGGGCCGAGTAGATGTGCTCGGCCGCCGGGTTCATCATCAGGATGTTGCCGCCGTCGTCGACCACGATGACGCCGTCCGCCACGCCCTCCACGACGCCCTTGGTCCGCGCGGTCTCGTTCTGAAGGGCGTTCTTCTCGCGGACCAGGGGCTTGGTCACCTCGTCGATGCGGCGCTGGATGTCCTCGCGGATGAGCAACTCGACCTTCTCGTAGACCATCTTCTGCTTCCGCGGGTCGGCGACCGCGTTGCCGACCAGGGCCCGGATGGTCTCCTCGAGGCTCTTCTGCTCGAGGGCCTTGAGCAGGGCCTCCTCCCCGACCTTGGCGTACACGGCCTCGTTGAGGATGATGTTCACGACCCCGCGCCCCTCCAGGTGCTTCTTCGGATCCCTGCCGGCCTCGGAGTCCGGACGGGAGGACGTCAGCTCGCAGAAGGCCTTCAGGTCATCCGAACTCAAGCCCGACTTGAAGGTCAGGCTCGAGAGCTTGAAGCGCGCGAAGGTGTTCGGGATGGAGGTGGGCAGGGCGTCGAGCGTGCAGATGATGCGGCCGTTGGCGATGAGCTTGTCGTTGTCGACGCTGAAGGCGAGCTCGCCCTGCGCCGTCTGAGACAGCAGGCCCTTGAGCTGGTCGCCGCAGGCCTGGAGCATGGCCGCGACCGCGGGGTGACCGAGCTTGTAGAGGGAGAGCTGGCCTAGGGCCTTGCCCAGGCCCTGGATGGCCTCGAGACACCGCCTCTCGAACGCCTGAGGCTGGTCGCTCAAAGACGGTGGACCCTCCCATCCGGGTTCGAGGCCTTGGTGGCGTTGCGCGCATCGAAGACCCGCTTGGCCAAGCGCACGACGCGGCCGTAGTCGACCTCTTGGTGCGCGGTGAGGACGGCGACGCAGTCGGCGCGGCGGAGCCCCCCGTCGGACAGGGGGACAGAGGCCATGCGTCGCCCCGCCACCTCGACCGCCGGTACGAAGGGGTCGTGATAGCTGACGACGGCCTTGCGCCGGAGCAGGAGGTCCATGACGTCGAGCGAGGGCGATTCCCGGTAGTCCGAGATGCCGGGCTTGTAGGCCACCCCGAGGACCAGGATGCGGCTGCCGTGCAGGGCCTTTTTGCCCTCGTTCAGGACGTCGGCGATGCGGCCGACCACGTACTCGGGCATGGCCTGGTTGATGGTGGTGGCCAGCTCGATGAACCGCGGGACGTAGTTCAAGGTCTTCATCTTCCAGCTGAGGAGCTGGGGGTCCTTAGGGATGCAGTGTCCGCCGATGCCGGGCCCGGGATAGAAGGGCATGAACCCGAAGGGCTTGGTCGCGGCCGCGCCGATGACCTCCCAGACGTCGAGGCCCAGCCGGTGGCAGACTTGGGCCATCTCGTTGACGAGGGCGATGTTGACGGCCCGAAACGAGTTCTCCAGGAGCTTGACCGTCTCGGCCGCGCGGGTGTCCGACACGGGCACCACCGTCTCGACGATCTGGCCGTAGACCTCGAGGGCGAGCTTCGCGGAGGCGGGGCACACGCCGCCTACGACCTTCGGGGTGTTGGAGATGCCGTAGGCGTGGTTGCCGGGGTCGACGCGCTCCGGCGAGAAGGCGAGGTAGAAATCGCGGCCGAGCTTGCCCATCTTCTCGAGCCGGGGGAGCACGATCTCGTCGGTCGTGCCAGGGAAGGTCGTGCTCTCGAGGATGACGAGCTGCCCCTTCCTCGGGTGCTCGACGATCTTGGAGACCGCGGAGAGGATGTTGCCGATGTCGGGCTCCTTGGACTTGCGCAGCGGGGTCTGGACGCAGATGAACAGGACGTCTTGTCCGGAGAGCCCCTCGAACCCGGCGCTGGCCTCGAAGAGCTTGTCGTCCAGGTGGCGCTTGATCTCGTCGGAGGAGACGTCGAGGACGTAGGACCTCCCGGCCATGAGGTCCGCGACCCGCCCCTTGTTGATGTCGAAGGCACAGACCTTGAAGCCCTTCCTGCAGAACTCCATGGCGAGCGGCAGGCCCACGTAGCCGGCCCCGATGACGCCGATGCGCGCCGTCTTGTCCTTGAGGGATCTCAATAGCAGACCCGCTCCACGCGGGCGCCCCTGCTCGGTCATTGGTAGATTCAGGGAGCCACGCCCATGAGCGGGCGCTCCCCCCTAAACCCCCTTGTCAAACCGTGCATGCGGTTTTCCCGCACACGGCTTACCGACGGTCTCACAGGTGCAGCTTGCGACGGATAGCACACGGTACC
>JACQWX010000048.1 GCA_016209035.1 Elusimicrobiota bacterium
GCCGCCGGCGCAAATGAGTTCGTCGCGAAGGCGACTTTGGCCACCGACCTGCTGCCAGCGATCCGGCGCGTGGTGCGGGCCCCCGTGACCCCGGAGACGCCCGGCGATGCACGTACGCGGGAGGAGCCCGCGTGAGCCGGTCAGAACGGCGCGGACCGCCGGCCCCGCCCCGGGTGCGTCCTCACGATCTGCCCGCGAGAGGAGGGACGGACATGCCCAAGCCAGGAACGCTTCGGAAGACCAACATATCGGAAAGGCCCACCGCCCGCAGAAAGCGAGGCAACCCCGCGCCAGCCTCCAACCCGGAAGGGGTATCCCCCGGGACTCACACTACCCGCGAGGCAATCGCCGCGTGCGCGTACGAGCACTTCCTCGCCCGCGGCGGCCAGCATGGGGACGATTGGGGGGACTGGTTCCGGGCCGAGGCCAAGCTTCGACGAGAGGGCGATCGAGAATCCAGGCCCCCCGACGCATAACCAAAGCGATCCGCGCCTTCCTATCTCAGGGGGGAGCTTCGCCCCCCCTTGTGAGACTGTCGGGGGAAGGAGGCTGCCCATGGCCGCGATCCTGATTGTGGAAGACGACAGGGGGCTGGCCGAGGCCATCGCATGTCTCCTGCGGAAGGCAGGGCACAGTCCGATCATGGCACTGGATGCCCGCTCGGCCCTCCGGGAGGCGGCTGATCTTCCCGACCTCATCCTGCTGGACCTGGTGCTACCCGATCTCCCGGGGGAGGAGGTCCTGCACTGTCTGAAGAGTCAGCTCGAGACTGCCGACATCCCGGTCCTGGTCCTCACCGGGGACCCAGAGGCCGCCGCTCGCCTCAGGATCCTGGGGACGCCTGGTTTGGTCGGCGTCTACCTCAAGCCAATTTCCGGTACCCAACTGCGCCAGGTGGTGGACGCGGCCCTGGCGAGCACGAGACAGCAGGGCGCCGACGATGATGGCCAGAGGCAGCGCCATGGGGACCTCATCCGGCGCCTGATCGTTGAGGGGCCTGATGCGCTGGTCTTCCATGTCTACCGGCGCCTCCATGCCGACCGCATGAGGGCGAGAGGGACGATTTCGACAGATGCACTGACCTGGACCGAGATCGGCGAGTGGGCGAGAGTCGAAGGCCTCTTGGACGGGGAGGAGGCACGGCTGCTCCGGCGCCAACCGTCAAGCCGAAGGAACTCATTGAGCGCCTGATCGTCGAGGGGCCTGACCCACTGGTCTTCCACGTGTACCGCCGGCTCTGTGCGGACCGCCGCCGGACCAGATGGTCCCAGCGCTCCGACGCCCTCACGTGGACGGAGATCGCCGAGTGGGCGAAACGCGAAGGTGTGCTGGACGCGGAGCAGGCACGCGTGCTTTGCCGCGTGCCGCCGGCTGCCCCACAGAAGGGCCGGGAGGACTCGGCGTGAGCGCCGGCTCGTATTGGAGGAGGAACCGCTGGATGAAGGCCGGCGGGTGACCTGGATTCTCGGGGAGGGGGGGACAGTGTCGGACGCGGTGTGGAGGGCCCGGCCCGCCCGTATTTCCTTCCGCTGTAGGCTAGCCGCCGCCTTCTTGCTCGTCGCGCTGTTGCCCCTTGGCGCGGTCGCAGTCTGGAAGGCCGTGCTGACCCGCCGGGAGTTGCTCAAAGTGGCCGAGCAGTCCCTGCTCGTCCACGCCCAGAACACCGTCGAGGCGATTGAGGCGTACCTTGGCGAACGCCGGCTGGATGCCCAACAGATGGCCCTGAACCCACTGGCGATCCGCGCTGTCGGTAAGGGCGCCCGCTTGACCGGCACCGAGCGCAGCATGATCCGATCCAGGTTGGAGGCCGACCGCCGGTCCTACGGGTGCCTGCGGCTGGCGCTCGTCCAGGCGGACGGAGGAATGCTCGTCAGCCTGGGGGGACCCATCCCCACCCACGGGCCCGAGAGCCGGAAAACCCTCCACGAGGCGATAGGCGGGGGACCGGTGGTCTCTGACCCGTTCTTCGCGGGACCCGGGGGCTCCCACATCCTCGAACTCGCGGCCCCGGTCCGGGACACCGGCGGTGCCGCGCGCGGCGTCGTCTTGTGTGCGCTGCCGTTCGACGGCGTCGCCGCCATCGTCCGGGCGGATACCGCCCGCGCCGGTCCGGGCAGCGCTGGAGAGCTGGTGGACGGGAACATGATCCGGATCGCGCACGGGTCGGACCCCAACTGGGTCGGCCTGCCCGTCCTCCCGCTTCCAACGCCCTTCGCGGATGCCCTGATCCAGGCGGGTGGGTTCAGGTGGCGCACGGTGGAGACCCTCGGCTCCGCCGCAGACACGCCGGGGTTCCCCGAGCACATCGCAGCCCTCCGGCAGCAAGGTTTGGGGGTTTCTCCTTTCTTCGACGTCCTGCCTGTTGGCCCGCGGTATCAATGGAGCCGGGCGGTGGTCGTGATCCTTCGGACCAAGCCGTGGGCCTACGGCCTCGCGGTGCCCTATGCCGTTCTCCTGGCCCCCGGAGAGGCCCAGCCCAAGAATGGCCTTATCACGATGGCTTTAGCGGTGGGGGCCGCAGCCCTCCTTGCCTGGTGGCTGGGGGGCATCCTATCTCAGCGCCTGGCCCGCGTCGCCGAAGTCGGCGAGCGGATAGCCGCAGGCGATTTCACCGTCCGAGCTGAGGGCGGCCCGGCCGACGAGATCGGACGCCTGGCCCAGAGCTTCAACATCATGGCCCACGCCCTCCAGAAGCGCGAGGCTGCCAGGCGGGATCGGCTGGCCCGCCTGGAGGGACTGCTCAGCATGCGCCGCCATGGGAACGCATCCCTCGACCTGGCCCAGGTCCTCTACCTGGAGCTGGAGAAGAGCGTGCACGCCATGGGCGTGGATGCTGCCGCAATCCTTGCGGCGGATCCGAAGGATGGTTCCCTCCGCGTCATCCAGACGAAGGGAGTTCCCTCCGGCTACGTCCCGTTCTTCACCCTCGGGCCCGGAGAGGGGCCCTCGGGGCGAGCGCTCGAGGAGGGAAAGCCTGTCTGGACTGCGGACCTTCAGGCCGACCCGCGCTTTCCCCTCAAAGGGGTCCACCGGACTCTGGTGGCGCTGGCGGGGATTCGAGCCGCCCTGGCCGTCCCCATCCGGACCCCTTCCAGTTTTTGCGGCGTGCTGACCCTCTGTCGGCGCCAGGTCCAGCCCTTCAGCCCCGATCAAGTCCGCTTCGCCACGCTGCTGGCCGACCAGGCGGGCACCGCTATCGAGAACGCCCGCCTCCACGAGCAGCACTCCGCGCAAATGGTAGGCCTGTCGGAGGTCCTCAGGAGGTTGGACATAACGCAGCCAGTAGAGGCGTTCCTTCGGGACCTGACGGAGGCGGTTCGCCAGGCCATAGGGGCGCGCTACGCGGCCTTGGGGGTTATCGGGCCGGATGGCGATCTGGCGCAGTTCATTGCGGTGGGCCTCACCCCCGAGGAGATGGAGCGGATCGGCTGGCCCCCACGGGCCCTGGGCCTTATCGCCCACATGCTGCGAACGCCCGACCCCCTCCGGCTGGATGACGTGTCCAAGCATCCGGAAAGCTCCGGCTTCCCGCCCCACCATCCGCCCATGCGGACATTTTTGGGAATGCGCATCGCGTTCCAGGACCGCGTGATCGGAGCCCTCTTCGTGACCGAGAAGGCGGGCGGCGGTCCATTCGCCGCGGCCGATGAGCAACTCCTGGAGGCCTTCGCCGCCACCGCAGCCATGGCCATCGCGAGCGCCCAGGCTTACCGGGAGCTACAAAAGGCAAAGCAGGAACTGGAGGCAAAGAGCAAGGAGTGCCTGTTTGCAGGCCACGTCTAGTGTGGTGACTCAGAAATGGCTTTACGACGAAGCCGCGTTCTCACGCCAAGACGCCTGTCTGCGTGCGGACACGCACAGGCAGGCAAAGGGCGCAAAGAAAGCTGGACGCCCCTCACCGTAATCCTCTCCCCCTTTTGGGGGAGAGGGCGGGGGTGAGGGGGGAAACGGTTGACGGAGCATGAGCTGCCGTTCGTCTTGGCGATCTTGGCGAGAGGCGCCGTTCGGCTGAGCTCACGACTTTGGTTCCGGCTACGCCGGGTTAGGAAGGAGGAGATAGGATGGATCCCTCCCATTTGTTCCATGGCCGGCAACCTGAGCATCCTCCCACGGGACACGATCCACACCTGTGGGGAATCGTCCTGGCTGCCGGGGACGGGAAGCGGGTCGCGCACCTGACCGAGAAGCTCGCGGGGCGAGGCTGCCCCAAGCAGTATTGCACCATCATCGGCAAAAGATCCCTGCTCCAGCACACCCTCCACCGGGCCGAGCGCCTCATCCCGCCGGAGAGGATTCTCACGGTTGTCAGCCCGGCGCATCGGAAGGAGATCCACCATCAGCTTGCGGATCGCCCTGCGGGGACCCTCC